>NZ_JBFAOO010000048.1:0-45706 GCF_040675265.1 Microbispora sp. NPDC049633 | reverse complement strand
GGGCGACCTGCTCGACCGCTGCCGCACGGCCGCCGAGCTCGTCGCCGCGCTCACCGGCGAGGGCTGACCGCCGCGCCGGTCGTGGCCGGTATCAGCCGTGCCGGGTGATCAGTCGTGCCGGGTTATTCGGGGGACGGGGACGGGGACGTCGCCGGCGCAGCGCACCTCGATCTCGACCCTGCCCTCGCCGCCCTCGTCCGGCTCGAACCGCACCCGGGCGTGGTCGTCCGGCCCCGGATCGACGTCGTGGACCTCGTACCCCTGAGCGGGCGTCCACGACTGGAGCCGCGCCAGGCCGCCGTCGCACCTGGCGATCACGCTGCCCGCTCCGGTCGAGATCAGCTTCCGGCCGGTGACGGGCGCGGCGCTCGGCGCGGGGGACGGTGCCCGTCCGGGGGACCGTTCCGGTGCTGCGGCCGAGGCGGGGCCGGAGAACGGCGCGGCCGGGGTGTCCCGGGCGAGCGCGACGCGGATCTCCTCGGCCGTCATGGGCCGTCCGGCGGGTCCCGCGAGCGGCCGGCCGAGCAGGCCGAGCACCGCGACGCCCGCCCCGGTGGCGAGCGCGGCGGCCAGCAGCCATCCGGCTACGGCGAGGACGAGGCGGGTGTTCACGCGCCCACTCTCCCACCGCGAACGCTAAGGGATCGCTAAGGCCCGGATAACGGACTTATGCCGCAGGACCGTGGAGACTAACGTAGCGGCCAAATGCCAAGCGTGCTCCTCATCGAAGACGACGCCCCGATCCGCGGCTCCCTCACCCGGAGCCTGCGCGAGCGCGGCCATGCCGTCTCCTCCGCCCCCACCGCCCTCGACGGCCTGCGGTCGGTGGTGGAGGACCGGCCGGACCTCATCGTGCTCGACCTCGGCCTGCCCGACATGGACGGCGCGGACCTGCTGCGCATGCTCCGCGCCGTGAGCCGGGTCCCGGTCATCGTGGCCACCGCCAGGGACGGGGAGGCCGAGATGATCCGCCTGCTCGACGCGGGCGCCGACGACTACGTGGTCAAGCCGTACAGCGCGGCGCAGCTCGACGCCCGCATCCGGGCCGTGCTGCGCCGCGTGGACACGGCCCCAGAGGACACCTCGCTGACCGTCGGGGCGCTGCGCGTGGACCCGCGGACCCGCGAGGCGACGCTCGACGGCGCCCCGCTGGACCTGACGCCGCGCGAGTTCGACCTGCTGCACCACCTGGCGGCGCGGGCTGGACAGGTGGTCACCAAGCGCGAGCTGCTCACCGAGGTCTGGCAGATCCCCTACGGGGGCACCGACAAGACGGTCGACGTCCACCTCTCCTGGCTGCGCCGCAAGCTCGGCGAGACCGCCCAGCAGCCGCGCTACCTCCAGACCGTCCGAGGCGTCGGCGTCCGCCTCACCGGGCCCTCGTGACCGGTACGGCGACCCGCGCCGGCGCGGGCCCGGGGGAGCGCCGGTGAGACGCTGGCTCGCGGCCCTCGTCGCGGCGACGACGTCACTCGTGCTCGTGTCGCTGCTCGTGCCGCTGGCGCTGCTGGTCCGTTCGGTGGCGCAGAGCGAGGCCGTCGACTCGGCCACCCGGGCCGCCGAGTCGGTCGCGGTGGCGGTCGGCACCGTGGACGAGGAGACCCTGCGGCTGACCGCGGAGCAGGCGAGCGCGTCGAGCGGCCACCCGGTGACGGTCTTCCTCGCCGACGGCCGGGTGCTCGGAGCCGCCGCGGCCCGCACGGCCGCGGTGGACCTCGCGGCGCGGGGCCGCAGCCTGTCGGCGGCGGCGCCGGGCGGCCGGGAGATCCTGGTGGCGGTCGAGGGGGCGCCGGGCGGCACCGCCGTCGTCCGCGCCTTCCTCGGCGACGACGATCTGATGCGAGGCGTACGTCAGACGTGGCTCGCGCTGCTGATCCTCGGGGTCGCCCTCGTCGGGGTCGGCATCCTCGTCGCCGACCGGCTCGCCCGCGCGGTCGTCCGGCCCACCACGGCGCTCGCCGAGGTCTCCCACCGCCTCGCCACGGGCGACCTGACCGCCAGGGCGACGCCACTCGGCCCGCCCGAGGTGCGTACGGCCGGCCTGGCCCTCAACCACCTGGCGGGACGCATATCGGACCTCCTCGCCGAGGAGCGGGAGATCGCGGCGGACGTCTCCCACCGGCTGCGAACCCCCCTCACCGGCCTCAGGCTGGAGGCGGAGTCGCTGTCGGACCCCGGAGAGGCGGCGAGGATCGAGACGCGCGTGGACGCGCTGGAGCGCGCGGTCACCGCGGTGATCAACGACGTCCGGCGGCGGTCGCGGGAACGGGCCTCGTGCGACGCCGTCCCGGTCGTGCGCGACAGGGTGGCGTTCTGGTCGGTGCTCGCCGAAGACCAGTCCAGGGCGGTCGTGCTCGACGTGGCCCCCGGCCCGCTGCCGGTGGCGGTCTCCGCCGAGGACCTCGCCGCCTGCGTCGACGCCCTCCTGGGCAACGTCTTCGCGCACACCCCCGACGGCGCGTCGTTCCGCGTCGGCCTCGCCGCCGGTGATCCCGCCCCGGACGGGACCGGTGGGGAGGGCGGCCGGGTGGTCCTCACGGTGTCGGACGCGGGTCCGGGCTTCGGCCCGGGCGACCCGCTGAGGCGGGGGGAGAGCGGGGCCGGGTCGACCGGCCTCGGCCTCGACATCGCCCGTCGCGTGGTCCAGGAGTCGGGCGGCTTCCTGGCTCTCGGCGCGTCCGATCTGGGCGGTGCGGAGGTACGCCTGGTTTTAGGGATCGCTTAGCGCGGCCCTAGCATGATCGCTGCGACGGTTGGGTCATGAGAAACACAACGAAGATCGCTCTCGCGGCCGCCACGACCCTCGCCGCCCTGACCGCCGGTGGAACGGCCGTGGCCTCCGCCTCCGTCGCGGCGCCGGCCTCCTCCGCCCTCGCCGCGGCCTCCGCCTCCACTGCTTCGACCGCCACCGCTTCGACCGGCACAGCCGTCAGCCGGAGCCGGGCGGTCGCGATCGCCAAGAGGCGGGTGCCCGGCGCCCGGGTCGTCAAGGTCGAGCGCGAGTGGGAGCACGGCCGCCGCGTGTGGAAGGTCGAGCTCCGCAAGGGTCACCGGGAGTACCGCGTGTACGTCTCCGTCGCCAGCGGGAGGATCGTCAGGTTCCGGGTCGAGGACGACGGCCGCCGGCACGACGACCGGGGTCACCACGGCAGGGGCCACGACGACCGGGGCCACCACGGCCGCGGTCACGACGACTGACCGTCACCGGCAGGCGCGGTCAGGGCGCCGGGGGGCCGTTGCGGTGCCGGCGGGGGCGGGTCGTGGGGGCGGGCCAGTAAGGTGAGTCCTCCTGCTGCTGATCTACGTCGTAAAGGCGCCCGGCCGTGAGCTCCCCGGGCGCCCGCGGCGATCCGTGCGCGGGGGCACGGCCGTAGGGATGCTCCCTGCTCTGCCTGGGCGCGGTACGGCTCGGCAGTTCGCCCGCCGTCCGGCCCGGCGTCGCGGCCGGGATGCCCTGCCGCCGCAACACGTCCACCAGCGTGTGCATCGCCTGGTCGACGGTGAGCCGTTCGTCCGGGTCGTGCCGCAGCAGGCCCTCCAGCAGCGGACGCAACGGGCCCGCCCGGCGCGGGGGCTCGGGCCCGCGGCCGAGCAGCACCTCGGCCGGCAGCGGGCTCATGGCCGGGTACGGCGGCCGTCCCTCGACCCCGCAGTAGAGCGTGGCGCCGAACGACCACAGGTCGGCGGAGGGGGCCAGGGACTTCCCGCGCAGCCGCTCGGGGGCGAGATAGGCGCCGGACCGCGCCACCGGCACGGTCGACGACCCGGCCGGATCCCGGTCGAAGGCGGCGATGCCGAAGTCGGTCAGCACCACCCGGTCCTCGGTCAGCATCACGTTGGCCGGCCGGATGTCGCCGTGGACGACGCCCAGCGAGTGCGCGTGCCGTACGCCCGACAGGAGCTGGAAACCCACCCACGCGGCCCAGTGGACCGGAAGCCGCCCGAGGTGGCGCACGGTGTCGGCCAGCGTGAGGCCCTGCAGGAGCTCGGTGACGATCCAGAGGCGGCCCTTGTCCTCCAGCAGGTCGTGCACCGTGATGACGGCCGGGTGGCTGAGCCGGGCCGCGGAGCGGGCCTCCCGCAGCGCCTGCCGGCGGGCGGCGGCCAGGTCGGCCACGTCCACGCGGTACGGCGGCTGGACTTCCTTGATCGCGACATCGCGCTTGAGGCGGAGATCATGGGCCTGCCACATGATCCCCCCGGAGTCCCGCCGGAAGGGCGTCAGCAGCTTGTACCGATCCGCCAGCAGTTGCCGTGCGTGCGATGCCATCGACCACCCGTGCGCTAGCCCCAGATCCGTGATCCATCAATTGTCGTCCCGGATGCGGTCGCACCGCGCCGAAAGGCGGCCACGGGGAGTGTGACGTCGATAACGATCCGGTCTAAGGACGCGCGGAATCCTCCGTGTTCGCCGTGCCTGCGGGCACCGGGTGGGCCGGCCTCGCGGCCGGGCCGAAGATCGCACGCCCTTTCGCGCGCATTGTCGGTCGGTTCGGGGAAGATATGGGGAGAGGCGTCCCCCCGAGCAGCGGAGGTGTCAGGGATGGCGACCAAGGAGACCGGCGGCCAGAAGCAGACTGGGCGTCAGGAGCACGAAGTCGAGGAGACCGAGGCGCAGGCGTCCCCGGACGTTCAGGAGCGCCAGGAGAAGCTCACCGACGACGTCGACGCGATCCTGGACGAGATCGACGAGGTCCTCGAGGAGAACGCGGAGGAGTTCGTCCGTTCCTACGTGCAGAAGGGCGGACAGTAACCCGACGGAGGCGTCCGGCCCGGTGGCGGCGCTCCGGGGGGGAACCGATCCCTCCGGCAGCGGTGCCGCCGGGCGCCGTCACGCCCCGGCGAGATGAACGGTCGCGATCTCGAAGGGCCTGAGCGGGACGCGCGCCGTCCGCCATGAGGCCCCTTCGTCGCGGGACACCTCCAGAGGGCTCAGGGGAGAGCCCTGAATGCCGGCCGTCCAGGCCGCGGTGAAATCTCCTCGTACGACCGCCTCGGTGGCCGTGGGATGCTCGGCCACCAGGCGGACCTCCAGCCGTCCGTCCCGCTCGCGCAGAGCGGTCATCACGACGCCGTCCCCGCCGACCGACAGACGGCCGCCCCAGCCCGTCCCCGCCGCACCGCCCGCGCCGGCGCCCGGCACGGCGAGCAGGTCGTGGCGGAACTCCTCCGCGAGCCGCGGCAGCCCCGCCTCGTGCCACCCGCCCGCGTAGGGCAGGACGGCCAGGCGCACTGTCAGCGGCCCCTGGCACTGGGCGGCCGGGGCCGGCACCTCCGGCCCCGCGGGCTCGTCGCGGTAGGGATTGCGGTTCCTGGACAGATACCCGACGGACCGCACGAGTGTGAGCGCCATCTCGGCCCCACTCTCGCTGATCTCGTACTCGGTGACGTGGTCGAGCAGCACGGCCAGGCCGCCGGCGGCCGCGAAGGACTCGGCGGGGAAGGTCGGGATCGGACGCTCTCCGCCCCCGCCCTCGGCGGACAGGCCACGCCGCACCACGGCGAACTGTCCCTCCGCGTACGACTCGGCCGCCGCCCGGGGCAGCGGCGCGTGCCAGCGGACGCGGTGGTCGCGGCAGCGCACGTCCATGGTGATCTCGCACCGCGCGAACGGCTCGCCCGCCCTGAGCTCCACCCGGGTCGTGACGTCCGCCGGCACGGTCGCGGCGTCGCCCGCGCCGGCCGGCCAGTCGTACTCGCGGGTGATCTCGTACACGCCGGTCAGCGGTCCTGAGCAGATCTCCTCGACGGTGACGCGGGAGGGCCGGTCGAGGAGCCGGTCGCCGGGCGGCGGCGCGTGGTTGTAGGTGTCCCCGGCGTCCCCGCCGTGGACGATCCGCCCGACGCCGTGGACCTCGACGCCGTCCGCCCCGCGCAGGGACAGCGTCCCGTCGCCGGCCACGCGCACCCGCAGCAGGCCGTTGTCCAGCACCGGCTCGAACCCGTACGGGTCGGTCCGCAGGGCGCCCGGGACGGGGGCGGGCCCGGCGGGCGCGACCGGACGTGCGGTGAGGACGGCGCGGCCCAGCGGCGGCACGGTGACCAGCGCGGCCACGGTGACCACGGGCTCGGCCACCGTGCGGACGGTCCACGGCCCCGGACCGGCGTCGAGGACGGCCCTGCGCAGGTCCTCGTACGCGTACGCGCCGGACGCGTGGCGGCTCACGGTGACGGTGAACACGCCGTCCACGCCGGCCCAGGAGACGATCTCGTGGCCGTACAGCTCCCGCTCGTGGACGCGCCCGAGCAGCCGGGAGAGGTCGTCCATGACGGTCTCGTCGAGCAGGGTCGCGGCGTGTTCGAGCCGCTGCACGGGAACGGTGAAGGGGACGGGACGCCCGCGGCCGTCCGTCAGCGACGCCCGGTCCTCGGGCAGGTCGGCGAGCACCAGGCCGGTCCGTTCGAACGGGGACGGGTTGACGACGACGAGCGCGTCCTTCGGCGCGGCCCCGGCGAGGGACGCCGCGACCAGGTCCACGACCGCCTGGGCCGTCTGCCCTGCCTCGGCCATCCTCGCGGCCACCTGCTGGGCGGTCTCGTCGGAGCCGCACCCGGTGACCGAGTCGTGCCCGCCGCAGGCGATGACCGACCGCCAGGCCATGTCGATCAGGCGCTCGCATGCCGAACGGTCGGTGAGCCACAGCGCGGACAGCGGCTCGGCGTAGCGGATGAGGAGCCGCTCGGCCCGCGCCATGGCCTGCTTCAGCGGCACCCGGGCCGAGATCACGCCGGGCAAAAGGTTGGCCCGCGCGTGCGAGCGCAGCTCGCCCGTCACGCGGGGCAGCCCGTCGCCGGGACCGTCCAGGCCGGTCAGGGCCTCGGCGAGGGTGGCGACGCGCAGTCCCGATGCGGTGATCTCGCGGGCGGGAGCCGAGTGGTCGGCGCCGTACATCGCCAGCAGCGTCCCGTCCGCCGCCCAGTCCTGCGCGTTCGAGACGAAGGCCGCCACGCGGTCGGGCAGGCCCTCGGCCGGGCCGGTGAACAGGCCGGAGGCGTTGCCGTACCCGCCGGGCAGGTATCTCGTCCTGATCGTCGTGCCGTCGGCCCCGGTCCAGTCGAAGGCGTCGCGGTCCACGTGCGCGGGCACGCCTCGCCACAGGCACGCCGCGCGCAGCCCGGCCAGCGACAGGATCTGCGGCATCTGGGCGCAGTGGCCGAACTGGTCGGGCAGGTATCCGACCGGCATGGCGCCGCCGAGCGCGGCCGCCCCCCGCATGCCGTACTCCAGGTTGCGCAGCAGGGTCTCGCCCGAGCACAGGAACTCGTCGGCGAGGATCAGCCAGGGCCCGACGGCGAGCCGCCCCTCGGCGACGAACCGGGCGACGTCGCCGTGGCGTTCCGGGCGGATCTCCAGGTAGTCCTCGACCGCGGCGAGCTGGCCGTCCATCGTGAAGCGGTAGGCGGGGTCGGCGGCCATGGCGTCCAGGACCTCGTCGAGCACCCGCACCAGGCCGACGCGGAACCGCTGGAAGGGCAGGTACCACTCGCGGTCCCAGTGCGTGTGCGGGACCACCACGATCTCGCCGCTACCCGCTGACGCTCTGCTCGGCGTGACCGATGGCTCCACTCGCGCCCTCCTCGGCGTAACTGCTGACGTCGGCCCCGGCGGTCGCCTCCCGGGGGGCGCCGGTGAGCTCCTGGGCGCACTCCCCGCCGATGGGGACGCCGGCCCAGCGCGCGTACCGGTGCACGATCCGCTGCGCCGTGACGATATCCTCCAGGGCCCCGTCGAGTCCGGTGAGCGGCGGTTCGTCCTGGGTGACGAAGCGGTGGAAGGCGCGCAGCTGCCGCTCGAACGCCTCGGCGACGTCCTCGTTGACGACCGTCCGCTCGGTGGTGCCGACGCGGCAGGTGACCGTCAGCCGGGTGGGCGTGTTCAGCATGTACGGCGAGGGGAAGCGCAGCTCCAGCGAGCCGTGCTCGTGGTGCAGGGTCATGACCTCGTGGTAGGCCGGATAGCTCGGCAGGTAGTGCCACCGCAGGCCGTACCGGCCGGAGCCCTCGACGGGCAGCGTCCCGCTCACCTCCAGCGACGGCGGGAAGGCCTCCACCGGCCACACGGCCACGTGGTCCACCGTGTCCGGAGATCCGGTGAACAGCCGCATCAGCGACAGCTCATGGCAGAGGCTGCCCAGCAGGACCTCGGCGTACAGCCGCCGCAGCCGCTCCGACGAGGTGCCGAGCGCGGCGGTGAGCGCCCGGTCGTCGGCCTCCGCGTAGGGGGTCGTCCGTTCGGGGGAGGGCCGTCCGTGCCGCGCGCGGGCGAACAGCAGCTGGGACTCCTGCGACGGGTGCAGCACGGTGGCGTCCAGGTGGCGGACCACGCCCGGCCCGCCGGCCTCGTGCAGCGCCTCCAGCAGCCGCTGGGAGGCCGGGTCGTACTGCTTCATGTAGCCGGTCATCAGGCGTTCGCCGGACAGGCCGCTCAGCTCGGCCCGGCTGAAGGCGAGGGGCTTCTCGCACAGCACCCACAGGCCGCGTTCGAGCGCGGCCCGCACGAGCGGCCCGTGGGAGCCCGGCGTGAGCACGATCAGCGCGTCGAACCCGCCCTCGTCCAGCATCGCCCGCGGGTCGTCGTACGCCGGGACGCCCGCCTCCCGGCCCACCGTCTCCGCGTGCCCGCGGTCCAGGTCGCACACGGCGGTGACCCGGAACAGGTCGCGCCGCCGCGCCAGCAGAGGCAGGTAGACGACCTGCGCGACCACGCCGAGCCCGGCGATCCCCACCTTCACCGTCTCCACGTCCTCACCCTCCTCCGCTCGGCGGCCTGCCCTGCACCTCCCCACCGGCGGCGTGGCGCAACCACGTCAGCTGCACACGGCCATGAGCTCGTTGACGGGCGTCTCCAGCCGGTGCATCCCCGGCCCGGCCGGCAGGAGCGCGAGGTCCCCGCGGACCACCCGGCGGGTCCGCGGCCCCCACAGCACCAGTCCGTCGGCGTCCACGGCCAGGAACCCGTCCTCCAGCCGCAGCAGCAGCGGGCCGTTCAGGGAGGCCGACACCGCGGTCCGCCCCTCCGCCACGGCGCGTACGACGGCCCCCGCGACCTCGGGGCCCCGGCCGTCGCCCTCGGCGAGCACCCACGTCGCCGGCGCGCCGGGCGGGTGGCCCTCCTCCGGCCGGTGGTAGTCGCCGCCGCCCACCACGACCAGGCCGCCGGTCAGGTTCGCGGCCCAGGCCTGCGCCCAGGCCAGCGGCGCGCCCCGGGTGCGGTCGTGCCAGCTCCGGTGCCACAGCTCCACGGTCCGCGGCCGGTCGGCCATCGGGTGCCGCCACGCGCAGTCGGCCGCGACCGGGTGGTTGACCGACAGCACCCCGCCCCGGTCCCGTACGGCCTTCGCCCACTCGTCCGGCGGGAGCCGGAAGTCGATCCAGCCGACGTCCCCGAGGGCGCCCGCGTGCCCGAGGTCGGTGGTCACCTCCTGCCCCGGCACGAGCACGATCCCGGCCAGCGCCGAGGCGGCGGCCAGCTCCGCGTGGTGGCTGACGGTGTTGTGGTCGGTCACCGCGAGGAAGTCGAGCCCGGACGCGGCCGCCACGCAGGCCAGTTCGTAGACGCTCAGCGTCCCGTCGGAGTGGTCGGTGTGCGCGTGCAGGTCCCCGGCGAGCCAGCGGTGCCCGGGCGGCGACGGCAGGCGGCGGCGTACGGCGGCCGGGTCGGGCGGGATCGGCCCGGGCACGCGGGAGAAGCGGGTGCGGCGCCGCCGCGGCCGGGCGGGCGGCCGCACGTGCCTGATCACCCGGATCTCGTACGGCAGCCCGCCGAGGGGCACGCGGTGCAGCCCGACCAGCACTCGCCACACGCCCGGCTCGATCTCGCCGGGCAGGTAGCCGGGGGTGGCCCAGGAGGGAGCGATGGTGTACTCGGAGCGCGCGCCGCCCGACCAGCCGCGGAACCCGGCGGGCCCGGCGCAGCCGAGGTCGAGCACGCCGGCCGACCGGTCGTAGGACAGGCGCACCGTGAGGGCGGCCGTGCCAGGCCGCACCTCCACCGGCACCTCCGCCACCGGTCCGGCCAGCCGGTCGTCCAGCGTCCACGTCCCGCCGACCACGGCCCTGGTGGTCATCGTCTCGCCGCCATCGTCACCCACCGAGACCCGCACGACCTGAGGAATCGGGCTCCAGCCACGACCTTCGCACGCGATGACCGGCACGTAAAGAAGCGGCTCGGCGGACGAGTGAAGGGTGGGTGCCCGGCGTCTTATGGGATGTCTGGTTCGCGCTGAGCTGATCGGGAAGAGTGCAACCAGCGCTGAGACCTGAGTATGGTCGGGCGTAACAACGCATGCTTGGAGGGAGTCGCGTGGCATCTCAGCCAGCCTGGATGAACAGCCTCTTCACATATACGGGATCGTCGTCGTTCTCGGAGTTCCTCGGCGTGCACGCGCCGAACCTGCTGCCCGCCCGCAACGAGTCGCTGGCGGCGCCGGTGGGCGACGAGATCCCGCACGCGACCACCATCGTCGCGGCGACCTGCGCCGGCGGCGTGGTGATGGCGGGCGACAGGCGTGCGACCTCCGGGAACATAATCTCGCAGCGGGACATCGAGAAGGTGTTCCGCACCGACGACTACTCCTGCATGGGCATCGCGGGCACCGCGAGCACCGGTCTGGAGTTGGCCCGGCTGTACCGGGTCGAGTTGGAGCACTACGAGAAGAACGAAGGCCGCTCGCTGTCCACCGAGGGCAAGGCGCACCGCCTGGCCACCATGATCCGCGGCAACCTGCCCATGGCCATGCAGGGCCTCGTGGTCGTGCCGCTGTTCGCGGCCTACGACCCGGCCCGCGACGCCGGGCGGATCTTCAGCTACGACGTGGGCGGCGGGCCGTACGAGCAGAAGGAGTTCCACTCCATCGGCTCGGGTTCGATCTTCGCCCGGGGGTCGCTGAAGAAGCTGTACCGGGAGAACGCAAGCCCGCAGGACACCGTCCTGACCTGCCTGCACGCCCTGTACGACGCCGCCGACGACGACTCGGCCACCGGCGGCCCCGACGTGATGCGGAAGATCTGGCCGGTCGTGGCCGTCATCACCGAGGACGGCTTCCGCCGTCTTCCGGACGACGAGGTCGCCGAGTTCGTGGAGTCCATGCTGGAGAGGCGGATGACCGCCCCCGAAGGCCCGACCGCGCCGCTGCGCTAACCCAAGAGAGGATCACCCCCGGTGTCCATCCCCTTCGGAGGATATGCCTCGCCCGAGCAGATCATGCGGGACAGGGCGGAGTATGCCCGCAAGGGCATCGCGCGCGGTCGCAGCGTGGTCGTGATGCAGTACGCCGACGGCATCCTGTTCGTGGCGCCCAACCCGTCAAAGGCGCTGCACAAGATCAGCGAGATCTACGACCGCATCGGCTTCGCCGCGGTCGGGCGCTACAACGAGTTCGAGTCGCTCCGCCTGGCCGGCATCCGCTACGCCGACATCAACGGCTACACGTTCAACCGCACCGACGTCACCGGCCGGGGCCTGGCGAACCTGTACGCCCAGCACCTCGGCATGATCTTCACCGAGTCGATCAAGTCGTTCGAGGTGGAGATCGTCGTCGCGGAGGTCGGCGACGCCCCCGAGGACGACCAGATCTACCGGATCACCTTCGACGGCTCCGTCTTCGACGAGCAGGGCATGGCCGTGATCGGCGGCCAGGCCGAGGCCGTCGGCGGACGCCTGAAGGAGCGCTACAGCGAGGGACTGCCGCTGCCGCAGGCCCTCGACGCCGCGCTGGCCGCCCTGACCGAGCCGGGCGGCGAGCGTCCCCCGGCGGCCCAGCTCGAGGTCGCCGTGCTCGACCGCGGCAGGGAGCACCGCAAGTTCCTGCGCCTGACCGGGCCCCGCCTGGAGAAGCTCCTGGAGAGTGCCAGGGAGGGCCAGGAAGGCGCGCGGCAGCCGGCCGCCGAGCAGGCCTCGTCCGAGGAGGCGCGGGCCGAGCAGCCTCCCGGCGCCACTCCGCCGATCGCCCCGGAGGGCGAGATCGACACGGGCTCCGGCGAGTAGCCCGCCCTTCCGCCCGTACCATGGCGGCGCCGCGTCCCTCTCCGGGGGCGCGGCGCCGTCCTGTTGCGGGGGCCGCATCAGGGATTACGGCTCAACCAAACCTCGATTTCGCTACTCTCATCCTGTTGTGATGACTTTTGATCTCTTCCGGCGAGCGGGCGTTCCGGCCGCCGCTGTCGCCCTCCTGTCGCTGACCGCCTGCTCCGGGGCCTCCGGCAGCTCGGCTTCGCCCACCGTGACGGCCACCGTGACGGTGACCGCCCCCGCGTCGCCCGCGGAGCCGTCCCCCGCACCGGAGGCCTCCGACACCCCGGCGGCGGCGGAGACTCCCACCGCCTCGGCCACGACCGCGACCCCGCGGAAACCGGCCGGGCCGCCGATCACGGACAAGACGCCGGCCCCCTTCGGCGGGACCCTCCAGTCGGACCCCGGGCACGACTTCACCAAGGGGCTCAGCCCCAGCAAGGACGGTGTCGTGCGCGGGCAGCTGGTCGCCATGCACGACGAGAACGTCGCGGAGTACCGGCCGATCAAGTTCGTCAAGGAGTACGGCGGCAGCACGACCGGCCACTTCGAGGGACCGCCGGAGGGCGACGCGACGGCCTTCGCCGCGCCTCTCGCGAAGAACGTCGTGTTCCTCAGCGCGGTCGGCTGCGACGGCAAGGACCAGACCATCGACGGCCGTTACCTCGGCAGCCAGCGCTGCTCCAGGGACAAGCTGATCCTGCGGGCCGACAAGGGCGACCTGCGGGCGCTCATCACCGTCGACGGCGGGCAGATCGTCAAGGTGACGGAGATTTACGTCGCCTGACGGCTCCTTCTCTTCATTCCACCGCCTGATCACTGTTCGGCCGCCGGTTTCGGGGAATAGGGTGAGGTGATGGATCGACGCATATTCGGGCTGGAGAACGAGTACGGCGTCACCTGCACGTTCCGCGGGCAGCGGAGGCTGTCGCCGGACGAGGTGGCGCGGTACCTGTTCCGGCGAGTGGTGTCCTGGGGCCGATCGAGCAACGTATTCCTGCGCAACGGCGCACGTCTGTACCTGGACGTGGGCAGCCATCCCGAGTACGCCACCCCTGAGTGCGACAACGTCGTGGAGCTGGTCACCCACGACAAGGCGGGGGAGCGGATCCTGGAGGGTCTCCTCGTGGACGCCGAGAAGCGGCTCCGCGAGGAGGGCATCGCGGGAGACATCTACCTTTTCAAGAACAACACCGACTCGGCCGGCAACTCCTACGGCTGCCACGAGAACTACCTCGTGGGCAGGCACGGGGAGTTCGGGCGGCTGGCCGACGTCCTGATCCCCTACCTGGTGACGCGGCAGATCATCTGCGGCGCGGGCAAGGTGCTGCAGACCCCGCGCGGAGCCGTCTACTGCGTCTCCCAGCGGGCCGAGCACATCTGGGAGGGCGTGTCCTCCGCGACCACCCGGTCCCGGCCGATCATCAACACCCGCGACGAGCCGCACGCGGACGCCGAGCGGTTCCGCCGGCTGCACGTCATCGTGGGCGACTCGAACATGAGCGAGACCACGATGCTGCTCAAGGTCGGCGCCACCGACCTGGTGCTGCGCATGATCGAGGCGGGCGTGGTGATGCGCGACCTGTCCCTGGAGAACCCGATCAGGGCGATCCGGGAGGTGTCCCACGACATGACGGGCCGCCGCAGGGTGCGCCTGGCCAACGGCCGCGAGGCCTCGTCGCTGGAGATCCAGCAGGAGTACCTGACCAAGGCGCAGGACTTCGTCGAACGGCGGGGCGGCGACGCCATCGCCAAGCGAGTGCTGGAGCTGTGGGAGCGCACGCTGCGCGCGGTCGAGACGGGCGACCTCGACCTCGTCTCACGGGAGATCGACTGGGTCACCAAGTACCAGATGATTGAACGTTACAGACAGAAGTACGATCTGCCGCTGTCGTCGCCGCGCGTCGCGCAGCTCGACCTGGCCTACCACGACGTCCACCGCAAGCGGGGCCTGTTCTACCTCCTGCAGAAGCGGGGGGCCGTCGAGAGGGTGGCCGACGACGTCAAGATTTTCGAGGCCAAGTCGGTTCCGCCGCAGACCACACGGGCCAAGCTGCGCGGGGAGTTCATCCGCAAGGCCCAGGAGAAGCGGCGCGACTTCACCGTCGACTGGGTCCATCTGAAGCTCAACGACCAGGCTCAGCGGACCGTGCTGTGCAAGGATCCGTTCCGCAGCGTGGACGAGAGGGTCGACAAGCTGATCGCCGGTATGTGATCTCTTACACCGCTCTGACGGCGGGTTCGGGTAGCCTGGCCCGGACCCGCTGTCTGTTTGAGGATTACCTACATGCGCCGTCGTACGGCACTCGTCGCCGCCCTGCCCCTGTTGCTCGCCGTCGCCTGCGGAACCGCGCAGAAGACCGCCTCCAGCGCGAGCCCCGCCGCCTCCGGGGCCCGGGCCGCGGCCACGGCCATCAAGGTGACGGGAGAGGTCGGCAAGAAGCCCACCCTGACCTTCCCGTCGGGCCAGCCCTCGCTCACGTCCGCCTCCATCAAGGTCGTAGAGGGCCAGGGCACCCCCGCCAAGGATGGCGACGTCCTCACCGCCAACGTCACCGTCTACAACTGGGACGGCAAGGAGAACAAGGCGGCGGGCTCGGACTACGACCAGGGCAAGTCGGAGTTCGTCTCGGTCAGCCCGCAGCTGCCCAAGGCGCTGCACGAGGCGCTCGTCGGAGCCAAGCCCGGCGGTCGGGTGATGGCCGTCGTGGCCAAGGACAACCTGAGCGCCGAGCAGCTCGACCAGGCCAAGCAGCAGGGCCAGGACTTCACCAGCACGTCCCAGGTGCTGGTCATCGACGTCATGTCGGCCACGCTGAAGTCGATCGAGGGCACCGCCGTCGACCCGGGCGTCGACGGGGTGAAGGTCGGCAACCCCGGCGGTGACAAGGCCCCGGCGCTGACCACCAAGACCAGCGAGAAGGCGCCCAAGAAGCTCGTCGTCAAGACCGTGATCAAGGGCGCCGGCCCGGCGGTGAAGGCCGACCAGACGGTCCTCGCCCACTACGTCGGCAAGATCTGGGGCACCGACAAGCAGTTCGACTCCAGCTGGGAGCGCGGCCAGCCCGCGACGTTCGCTCTCAACCAGGTCGTCAAGGGCTGGTCGCAGGGCCTCACCGGGGTGCCCGTCGGCAGCCGCGTCCTCATCACGATCCCGCCGGACCTCGGCTACGGCAAGGAGGGCAACGCCCAGGGCGGCATCAAGGGCACCGACACCCTCGTCTTCGTCGTGGACGTCCTCGGCGCGGCCTGACAACCGCATACGCCAACGGGGCCCCTCCCGCCGCCCGGCGGGAGGGGCCCCGTTGGCGTGCGGGCGTCAGCTCCGGATCTCGTAGGCGTCGCCGTAGACCTTCCAGCGCAGCGGCGGATCGAGGTCGAGGTTGCCGTTCCTCAGGAACACCCGCTGAGCCGTGTCGACCCGGCTGGTGTCGCTGTGCGCCTCCTCCGTCTTCATCGCCGCCTTGCGGGCGTCGAGGAACGCGTTGAGGTAGGCGACCTCGTCCCCGCCCTGTGCCGGGGTCTTCGCCTTCTTCATGGCCGTCTTGCGGATGCCGCCGAAGCTGACGGCGTCGTCGCCCGGGCCGTGCATGACGATGGCGTCGTAGTAGACGAACTGGCCGAGCGCGCGCAGGCCGTCGGCCTTGGCCTGGGCCACGGCCGGGCCGAAGTAGACCCGGTCGCGCTCGTCGTTCTGCGCCTGCTGGAACACCGGATCCGCGGCGGCGGCGCGCCAGTCCGCGGGGAAACCCGGGTCGAGCCCCCGGTGCGAGTCGGTGCCGTTCACCTTACGCAGCGCGGGCAGGTACCTGGCCAGCACGTTGCCGGGCTTGCGCCTGGTGTAGAGCTCGACCAGGTCGAGCATGTCGCCGGTGCCCGAGCAGAAGCCGATGATGCCGGCGGTGTAGCCGCGCCCGTCGTCGATGTCCTCGATGTACTTGTACTGGGCCTTCCAGTCGAGGGAGGAGTTCTCCGCGCTGGAGACGAGCTCCATCGCGATCTCCTTCTTCTTCGGGTCGGTGAGGTCGGACGGGGCGGCCATGACCGTGACCTTCAGGGGCTCCCCGGCGGCGGCCGGGCCGCCGGTCGCGGCTCCGGCCGGTCCAGCGGGGAGTACGGCCGCCGCGGCGGCCAGGAGTAGCAGAGCCGCGCGCCGGGGAGTGCGCCTGATCAGCGGATCTTTCACGTGCGTCGCTCCGTTCTCCGCCCGCGACCGGCCTGCGGCGGGGGAGGCGGGCGGGGATGAGCCCTCCGTGAGGGGGATTAGTTAGGAAGGTTTCCTAATGAAAGCAGCACGCTCGCGACGGTGTCAACGGTCCCGCCGGCGGCACGACCTAGACTCCCGGCTGTGACGAGCGACGACCTGGAGTCGATGACCGTGCTCGGCGATCCCGTGCGGCGGGCGCTGTACCGGTTCGTGGCCGAGCAGGGGCGGGACGTGGGCCGCAACGAGGCGGCCGAGGCGGCCGGCGTCCAGCGCACGCTGGCGGCCCATCACCTGGACAAACTGGTGGAGGCGGGCCTGCTGGAGTCGGGATTCAAGCGGCTGAGCGGCCGGGCGGGCCCCGGTGGCGGTCGCCCCGCGAAGGTCTACCGGCGGGTGCGCGAGGAGCGGTCCGTGAGCCTGCCGCCCCGGGACTACCGCACGCTGGCGCTCGTGCTGGCGGAGACCGTCGACCTGCTGGGCGGCGAGGAGAAGGCCGAGGAGGCCGCCCGGCGGGCGGGGGAGCGCCTGGCCGGCTCCTCCGGCGCCGGCGAGGCCGCCGATCTCGTGGAGGTGCTGCGTGGGCGCGGCTACGAGCCGTACGAGGAGGGCGGACGGGTGCGGCTGCGCAACTGTCCCTTCCATGTGCTGGCCGAAAGCCACCCGCTGCTCGTGTGCTCGATGAACCTCGCGCTCTGCGAGGGGATGCTGGCCGGTCTGGGCGAGACCGGGGTCGCCGCGGCGCTCGATCCGAGACCCGGGGAGTGTTGTGTGGCCTTCACGCCTTCTAAAAACAACGTAGATTGACTTAGAATCGGGGCATGCATCTCGCCCAGCTCAACGTCGCCCATCTCAGGGAACCCCTCGACTCCCCCGCGCTGACCGATTTCCTCGCCGCCCTCGCGCCGATCTACCAGGTGTCGGACGCCGCGCCCGGCTTCGTCTGGCGCATGAAGGAGGGTGACGAGCCCACGGACCTGATCCAGCACGACTACGGACCGATGCTGGTCGTGAACCTGTCGGTCTGGGAGTCCCGTGAGACGTTGTGGAACTTCGTCTACCGCAGCGCCCATCTGGAGGTGATGCGGCGCCGCCGGGAGTGGTTCCACCGGATGGCCGAGCCGTACACCGTGATGTGGTGGGTGCCCGAGGGTCACCTGCCGCCGCTCGGCGAGGCCATGGCACGCCTGGACCTGCTCCGGGCGCAGGGGCCGGGCCCGGAGGCGTTCACGTTCAAGGACTTCTACGACAGCAGCGACGCCGCGAATCTCCCGGCGGCGGCGGAGGTCAGGAAGTAGGCCAGGTCCCCCTCCAGGCCGCGGCCCATGGTGGACAGCCGCACGGGTGACGCCTTGAGCGCCTCGTGCAGGCCGTCCACCGGCACGGTCACGATCTCGTGGCGCGTGGCCAGGGCCGCGGCCTGCTCGCGCACCGCCGCCCCGAACGCGCCGGGCAGATCCGGCACGACGACCCGGGCCGGGGCCAGCGCGACCCGGCCGTACGCGGTGAGCGAGTGATGGGACACCCCGACATGCCGCTCGCGGCGGTCGCCCTCGCTGACCCGCAGCGCGGCCACGGGCCGCCCGCCCAGCACGGCGGCGGCGTTGACCGCCTCGCCGGCGGCGACGCCGGAGAACCCCCAGCGGGTGCCGGTGCCGAGGTTGCCCGGCCCCTGCGCGACCACGGCGACGTCGGCGCCGAGCACGTGCCGGGCGGCCAGCAGGCCGGTGTGCAGCGTGACGGCCTCGACGTCCCCGCCGAAGGACTGGCCGGTCGTCACCACCCCGCACAGCCAGTCGCGCTCGCGCAGCGTCGCGCACGACATCGAGAACCAGGCGGGCAGCGCCCCCCCGTCCTGCATCACGTACGCCACCCTGGTGCCCGGGGAGTCCGCGTAGAGGCCGCACAGGATCGCGGGCAGGGCGGAGTGCAGGTCCGCGACGACCACGGGCATCCCGTCGACCGAGTCCGCCTCCCGCAGCGCCTCGTGGTGCGGGGATCCCTGTTCGTCCGCGCCGAGCACGGTGGCCTGCAACGGGGTGTAGCGTGCCTTCACCAGGTGGCCGGGGCCGGAAGGATCTTGCGGCAAACGGTCCGGGACGGCCACCACCATGGCGTACCCTCCCGTACCGAGACCCATGGCGAGGGCGGTCGTGTTGAGCAGCACGGTGTCGCCCACTTCAGGGCGTCCCACCAGCGGGGGATAGGCGAGGGCCCGGCACTCGCCCTCGGCGACGGCGACGTCGAGTTCCACCGCCCCCGGCCACTCGCGCCGGACCCGCACCACTTCGCCCTTGCGCCATCTGATCACGCCGAAAAGGGTAGCGTTCTCGACTGGAAGGGAGGCCCGGATGTCGCGGCGGAAGACCGAGCGGCTGCTCAACCTGGTTATCTGCCTGCTCGCGACGCGGCGGCCGTTGAGCGCGGAGCAGATCCGGCAGGCCGTCCCCGGGTACGACCCGGACAACGACGAGGCCTTCCAGCGCATGTTCGAGCGCGACAAGAACGAGCTGCGCGAGATCGGCATCCCCATCGAGGTCCACAAGGACCCCTGGGAGGACGACCCCGGCTACCGGATCGTGCGCGAGGCCTACGAGCTGCCCGAGATCACCCTGGAGCCGGACGAGGCCGCCGTCATCGGCCTGGCCGCGCAGGTGTGGCAGCGGGCGAGCCTCGCGGAGGCGGCCGGTGGGGCGCTGCTGAAGCTGACCGCGGGCGGTGTGCACGCCGACCTCGCCGAAAGCCCCCTGGAGCTGCGGGTGGACACCCGCGACCCCGCGTTCCCCGCGCTGTGGGAGGCGGTGCGGGACCGGCGCGTGGTCGCCTTCGACTACCGCTCGGCCGGTAGCGAGTCGGTGCTGCGGCGGACCGTCGAGCCGTGGGGGGTCGTCAGCCGGCGCGGCCGGTGGTACCTGGCCGGGCACGACCGCGACCGCGGCGCCGCCCGGGTCTTCCGGCTCAGCCGGATCACCGGGGCCGTGTCCACGCTCGGGCGCCCGGGGGCGTTCACCGTGCCCGAGGGGCTGGACCTGCGCGCCATGGTGGGCTACCAGGAGCTGCCGAACGAGCGGGTCGCCCTGGTGCGGGTGCGCAAGGGCACCTGCCTCGGCCTGCGGCACGCCGCCCAGGCCGTACGGACGGGCGAGGGCGAGTGGGACGAGGCCGAGGTGACCTTCGCCGACCCCGAACGGCTGGCCGGGTGGCTGGCCAGCCTCGGCCACGACGCCGTCGTGGTGGACCCGCCGGACGCGCGCGAGGCCGTGATCCGCCGTCTGAAGGGGGCGTTGCAGTGAGCTCGGACCGGCTGCCGCGGCTGCTCGCGCTGGTGCCGTACCTCATGTCGCACCCGGGCGCGCAGGTGCCCGAGGTCGCGCGGCTGTTCGGCCTGTCGGAAAAGCAGCTCGTCGACGACCTCCAGCTCGTCTGGATGTGCGGGCTTCCCGGGCACACCCCCGGCGACCTCATCGACGTCTCGTGGGACGGCGGCGAGATCCTCATCGACAACGCCGAGGCGATCGCCCGGCCGCTCAAGCTCGGCGTGGACGAGGCGAGCGCGCTGCTGGTCGCGCTGCGCATGCTCGACGAGCTGCCCGAGTTCCAGGGCCGCGACGTGCTCGGCCGGGTCATCGCGAAGCTGGAGCAGGCGGCGGGCGAGGGCGCGGCCACCGTGAGCAGCCAGGTGCAGGTGGAGATCGGTGCGGCCCCGGACGCCCACGCGGTGATCACCGACGCCGCCCGGCGGGGCCGCAGGCTGTCGCTGCGCTACTACGTCCCGGGGCGCGACGAGATCACCCCCAGGGAGGTCGACCCGCTGCGGGTCGTGCTGGTGGACGGCCGGCACTACCTGGAGGGCTGGTGCTACCGCGCGGAGGCGATGCGGATGTTCCGCGTCGACCGGATCCTGGACGTCGAGGTCCTCGACGTGCCCGTGGACCCGCCCGCCGGGGCCGAGCCGATGGACGTGACCCAGGGCGTGTTCCGGCCGTCGGACAGCGACGAGCTGGTCGAGCTGGAGCTGACCCCGGCGGGCCGCTGGGTGGCCGAGTACTACCCCTGCGAGGAGGTCGCCGAGCTGGGCGAGGGGCGCCTGCGCGTCTCGCTGCGGGCCCGTGACCAGTCCTGGCTGGTGCGGCTCGCGCTCCGGCTGGGCGACAGCGGCCGCGTGCTGTCCCCGTCGTCGCTCGCCGAGCGGGTGACGGCCACCGCCAGGCAGGCGCTGGCCAACTACGAGACCGTCTGAGCTGTGTCGACCTCGGGAGCACCGGCATGACATGGATCTTCGCCCTGTTCGCGGCCGCGGTGGCCGGGCTCGCGGTCCTCGCGTGGCCGGCGGCCCGGGTGCTCAGCGCGGCGCGGGAGCTGCGCGCGGAGGTCGACCGGGCCAAGGGACGGCTCGGAATGTCCGAATAGCGGGATTTTGCCCACGAATGATGTGATTTTGAAGCTCCCAGACAGGTGAACTTAGGCGTGCGGTGCGCGTACGATCGAGGAGTAGTACCCACGGCCCTCGCGGTAAGGACACGACATGCCCAACCTCGGACCCATGGAATGGATTCTGATCCTCCTGGTTCTGATCCTTCTTTTCGGCGCCAAGAAGCTCCCGGACACCGCCAAGGCCCTGGGGCAGTCGCTGCGCATGTTCAAGAAGGAAACCAGCAAGATGAGCGAGGAGGACGAGGCGCGGCAGACCGTCAAGGCGCAGGCCGAGCCCGTCGCCCCGCCGGCGGCGCAGATCCCGCCTGCCACCCCGTCCGTCGAGGATCGGCTGCGTACGCTTGAGGAGGAGAACCGGAAGCTGCGCGAGAGCCAGCAGCCGGTGAGCTCGCAGAACGAGCAGCGCCCCAACTAGGGCATCCCCCGCCGCCTCACACCCCACCGAGCCCAGGACGAGCTAGATGGCCCTGTTGAAACGGTCGACTCCCGCCACGCCGCCCGTCACGCCGGAGGACGGGCGGATGACGCTCATGGAGCACATCCGCGAGCTGCGCAACCGGCTGATCAAGGCCATTCTGGCGGTGGTCGTAGGGACCGCCGTCGGGTTCGTCTACTTCGAGCCCATCTGGAACTTCCTGAAGCAGCCGTACTGCCGGCTGCCCCAGGCCCACCAGCTCAACAAGGCCGAGTGCACGCTCGTCGTGAACGGAGTCTTCGACTCCTTCTTCGTGAACCTCAAGGTCGCCGTGATCTTCGGCGTGGTGGTCTCGGCCATCTTCTGGATCTACCAGATCTGGGCGTTCGTGACCCCGGGCCTGTACCAGAACGAGCGCCGCTACACCTTCGCGTTCCTCGGCCTGTCCGTCCCGCTGTTCGCCGCCGGCTCGGCCCTCGCCTACGTCACGATGGACAAGGGCCTGTCGCTGCTGCTCAGCTTCGCGCCCGAGGGCACGATCACGCTGGTGAGCATCAACGAGTACCTCAGCTTCGCGCTCGCGATGCTGATCATCTTCGGCATCTCCTTCCTGATGCCGTTGCTGTTGGTGTTCCTCAACGTCATCGGGGTGCTCCGGTTCAAGACGGTGTCCAAGCACACCCGCATGGTCGTGTTCCTGATGTTCGTCTTCGCGGCCGTCGCGACGCCGAGCCAGGACCCCGTCACCATGCTGGCCCTGGCGCTCCCGATGGTCGGCCTGTTCTTCGTCGCGATGGCGTTCATGTACTTCCACGACAAGAGGCGCGACATCGCCGACGCGGAGCACGCGCGGGCCATCGAGGAGGAGCTCGACGGGCCGTCCGATCAGGAGAACGCTGTGCAGGGGACTGAGTGAGAAAGGTATAGCCAGCCCTCGGAAGCGTCCGCAACCGAACCACGGCCCTTGCTCCCCGGCTTCGCACATACGGTGTATCAGTAGGCGCCGTTCGGCCCCGGCGGGACGAAACACGTACGGCCTTGGTGCGACCGCGCGGCTGTTCAGCCCTTGCGGTTCACACCAAGGCCGTGGTGCAGAGGCCGTCGGCCGGCGTCCTCTGCTCGACTCTTTGCTCACATCCCTAGGCGATGACCTGAGGCGCGTCGTCCCGGCCGCCCGGAAACCGCCCGCCGTTCAGGATCGCGGCCCGTCGCGGTCGGTCGGCCAGGGAGTCGGATGACCACTTCAGCACAGACCATTGCACCTGTACTGCCACAGCGTGCCGCACCCCTTGAACTGCGTACACAGCGCGGCGACACAGTCGCACCACCATTCGTCGGCGGTGGTGCACTCACAGTCGACGGCGGCGGCCGCCGCTCGTGACTCCTTGGGACCGAGAGTGGCGATGAGAGCCCCTGCCTCGTCCTGGCCGTACGCGGCAATCGCCGCCAGGCGGAGTGCGTGAAGGCGGCTGGCCGCCTCCCCAGTCGGTTCGCCTGCGGTCAACAACCCGCTGGAGACGAGCTGCCGTGCCTGCGCGACGACCTCGCGCTGCTGCGCGGTGAGCCCGGGATGAGCCGCGACATATCGGTCAAGGTGTTCCGACCAGAGCTGACCCTGGGCCTGTGGAGGCAGCGCGGTGTAGATGGCCTGGCGGTACACCTTGGAGTACTGGATGAAGTCGTCGTAGTGCTGGGGAAGGTTGCCGGAGTTAGCCCTGACCCAGCCCGCCGCCGCTGATGGCGACTCAGCGAACGCTGGCGTTTTTCCTATAAGTACCAGACCTGCGGCCACGCCGGTCCCGGCAGCGAGTCGCATGAATTGTTTACGACCGAGTGATTCGCCTGCCATTTTGGCGTCGGTCTTGGCCGCGCCCTCCTTGAGGGCTCCCAAGGCGGTGAGGAGGCGCAGGGTTTTCCGTATTCCGAGATGCCGGACCATTCGAATGCCCATGGACCGACCGCTCCAGCAGTTCACGGCGTCGCCTCTGATGTGGATCAGCGTAGGTGCCCATGGTGCTTGCGCTCCCAGAGCGGTCTCGCGCCATCGCAGCACGTCCGGATGCCCTAGTGCAAGCACGTCCAGTCTGCCTCCAGCGATTCCGCTGACGGCATCCGCGACCTTCTGACATTGGACACACGACGCGTCGAACGCCAGTACCCACCGTTCTCTCACGGATCCGACCCTCTCGATGACGATTTGTGTCATGATAAGCAAACATGTCTTGTCAAACTGGATCAAGTCTTGCCTTGTATTGTTCTCCGTGTTACATTTCGTGATTTCAGGTCGCTTGAGCGATGTTCGTGTTCAGGCTCGATAAGTGTCCTGCGATTCTGGGAGCATTCGCGCTAGAGTTTCGCGTATGGCCGATGAGATCGTCGTCCTGGTCAATCCCGCCGCCCGCGGCGGCCGTACGCTACGCCTGCTCGACGCGGTGCTGCGGCGGCTGCGGGCGGGCGGCCGCCCGGTGTCCGTGATCGTCGGCACCTCGGCCGCCGACGCGCTCGCCCGGGCCCGCGAGGCCGTCGCCGGCGGGCCGGCCGCGCTCGTCGCCTATGGCGGTGACGGTCTGGTCCATCTGGCCGTGCAGGCCGTGGCGGGGACCGCCGTGCCGCTCGGGATCGTGCCCGCCGGGACCGGCAACGACATCGCCGACGCCCTCGGCATCCCCCGCAAGGATCCCCTCGCCGCCGCGGACATCGTGACCGCGGGCGCCTGCCGGACGATCGACGCCGCGAGGCTGGGCACGGGCGAGTGGTTCGCCGGCGTCCTCGCCTGCGGGTTCGACTCCCGGGTCAACGAGCGGGCCAACGCCATGACCCGGCCGCCCGGAATGGCGAAATACCTGGTCGCGCTCGTGCGCGAGTTGCGGTCGTTCACGCCGATCCCCTTCCGGATCACTCTCGACGGGGAGGCCGCCGAGCACGAGGCGATGCTGGTGGCGGTGGCCAACACCCGCTCGTACGGCGCGGGGATGCGCATCTGCCCGGACGCCCGGCCCGACGACGGCCTGCTCGACGTGCTCGTGCTGGGCGCGGTGCCCAAGGGCGAGTTCCTGCGCACGTTCCCGCGCGTCTACCGGGGCAGCCACACCGGTCACCCCGCCGTGACCCTGCGGCGGGCCCGGCGGGTCGAGATCGAGGCCCTGAACGAGGATGGGGCCGGGGACGTGGTCGCGTACGCCGACGGCGAGCGGGCCGGACCGGCGCCGCTGACCTGCGTCGTCGAGCCGGGGGCGCTGCGCGTCCTGGCTCCGGGGACCACGGCGAGGCCGTCCGCGTAAAAGGATCACCGATGGCGGACACCCGGAATCCCGTTATCGGTAGGGTTGACGGTATGAGTACGCCAGCGGAACGCTATGCCGCCTTCCGTGAGGGGCAGTCCGGAACCGGACCCGCGCTCGCCTCGTTCCGCGAACTATACGACTTCGAGCTCGACGAGTTCCAGATCGACGCCTGTCAGGCGCTGGAGGCCGGGGACGGCGTGCTGGTGGCCGCGCCGACCGGGTCGGGCAAGACGGTGGTGGGGGAGTTCGCCGTCCACCTGGCCCTGCAGCAGGGCCGCAAGTGCTTCTACACCACGCCGATCAAGGCGTTGTCCAACCAGAAGTACAACGACCTGGTCAGGCGGTACGGCGCGCGCAACGTCGGCCTGCTGACCGGCGACAACAGCGTCAACGGCGAGGCCCCGATCGTCATCATGACGACCGAGGTCCTGCGCAACATGCTGTACGCCGGCTCCAACACGCTGACCGGCCTCGCGTACGTGGTGATGGACGAGGTCCACTACCTGGCCGACCGGTTCCGCGGCGCGGTCTGGGAAGAGGTCATCATCCACCTGCCGGAGTCGGTGCGGGTGGTGGCCCTGTCCGCCACGGTCAGCAACGCCGAGGAGTTCGGCGAGTGGCTGGGGGAGGTGCGCGGCGACACCACGGTGATCGTGGACGAGCACCGCCCGGTCCCGCTGTGGCAGCACATGCTGGTCGGCAACAAGATGTTCGACCTGTTCGTCGACGAGGGCGACGGCACCCTGCGGGTCAACCCCTCGCTCATGCGGATCGCCCGCGACGAGATGCGGCTGGCCCAGGCCCGGGGCAGGCGGGGCTACTCGCGCCCGGGCCGGGGGACGACGCCGAGCCGCTCGGACGTGATCGAGAAGCTCGACGCCGAGGGACTGCTGCCGGCGATCACCTTCATCTTCTCCAGGAACGGCTGCGACGCCGCCGTCATGCAGTGCCTCTACTCGGGGCTGCGCCTCACCACCGAGGCCGAGAGCCACGAGATCCGCCAGATCGTCGACGAGCGCACCGCGCACCTGCCCGACGAGGACCTCGCGGTGCTCGGCTACCTCGAGTGGCGCGACTGCCTGGAGCGCGGCCTGGCCGCCCACCACGCGGGCATGCTCCCCGCGTTCAAGGAGGTCGTGGAGGAGCTGTTCACCAAGGGCCTGGTGAAGGCGGTCTTCGCGACCGAGACGCTGGCGCTCGGCATCAACATGCCGGCGAGGTCCGTGGTCATCGAGAAGCTCGACAAGTGGAACGGCGAGACCCACGCCGACCTGACCCCGGGGGAGTACACCCAGCTCACCGGCCGGGCCGGGCGGCGCGGCATCGACATCGAGGGCCACGCGGTGGTGGTCTGGCAGCCGGGGATGGACCCCCTCGCGGTCGCCGGTCTCGCCAGCACCCGCACCTATCCGCTGCGCTCCAGCTTCCAGCCGTCGTACAACATGGCGGTCAACCTCGTCGGGCAGGTCGGCAGGGAGCGGGCGCGGACGCTGCTGGAGGACTCCTTCGCGCAGTTCCAGGCCGACCGCGCCGTCGTCGGCCTGGCCCGCCAGCTCCGCAAGGCGGAGCAGGCCCTGGAGGGCTACACCGAGGCCATGACCTGCCACCTCGGCGACTTCGAGGAGTACGCGGCGATGCGCAGGCGGCTGTCGGACCGTGAGGCCGAGCTGTCGCGCCAGCGGGGGGCGGCCCGCCGGGCCCAGGCCGTGCAGTCGCTGGAGGTCCTCAAGCCCGGCGACGTCATCCGGGTGCCGGGCGGGCGTCGCGCGGGCATCGCGGTCGTGCTCGACCCCGGCGTCAACGGCCGGGGGCACGACGGTCCCGCGCCGCTCGTGCTGACGATCGGCAAGCAGGTCAAGCGCCTGTCGGCGGCCGACTTCCCGGTGCCGGTCGAGCCGGTCGACAAGATCAGGATTCCGAAGGGCTTCAACCCGCGCTCACCGAAGGAACGGGCCAACCTGGTCTCGACCGTGCACGCCAAGCTGGGCGACCGCGACCTCGGCAAGCCGCCGCGGGCGCGCGACCACGCCCAGGAGGACGATGAGATCACACGCCTGCGGCGGGAGCTGCGCCAGCACCCGTGCCACGGCTGCGACGAGCGTGAGGACCACGCCCGCTGGGCCGAGCGCTACCACAAGCTGCTCCGGGAGACCGAAGGGCTGCGTCGCCGGGTCGAGGGGCGCTCCCACGTCATCGCCCGCACCTTCGACCGGGTCTGCGGCGTGCTGGACCAGCTCGGCTACCTGGACGGCGAGACCGTCACGGAGCAGGGCCGCAGGCTCGCCTCGCTCTACACCGAGCTGGACCTGCTCACCGCCGAGTGCCTGCGGGCCGGGATCTGGAACCGCCTCGACCCCGCCGAGCTGGCCGCGTGCGTGTCCTCGCTGGTGTACGAGTCGCGGCAGGCCGACGACGTCCGCAGCCCCAAGATCCCGGCCGGCGCCACCCGCGACGCCCTCGGGGAGATGGTGCGGCTGTGGGGCGAGCTGGAGGGCATCGAGGAGGACCACGGCCTGTCGTTCGTGCGCGAGCCCGACGTCGGCTTCGCCTGGGCGGCCTTCCGCTGGGCCAAGGGCCACAGCCTCGACGCCGTGCTGACCGACTGCGACCTCGCGGCGGGCGACTTCGTCCGCTGGATCAAGCAGCTGCTCGACCTGCTCGGCCAGCTGAGGGACGCCGCGCCCAAGGGGAGCAAGGTCGCCGACAACGCCGGCAAGGCCATCGACGCCATGCGCCGCGGGGTCGTCGCCTACTCCTCCGTCAGCTGACCGCGGGCTCAGGCGGCGGTGAAGCGGACCTCGCGGGTGGCGGGGTCGGCGCGCGTGAGCCGTACGGGGACGCGCTCGCCGAGCGGCAGCCGGTCGCCGTCGCACCGGGCGATCACGGCGGGCTCGGCGATCTGCACCTGCCCGCCCGGCTTCCCGTCGGTGACGTCGATGACGACGGCCTCGAAGACCTGTCCGATCCGGGGCCGCAGCACGGCCGCCTCGACCAGGTCCACGCACGCCCGCTCCACCCCGCCGGCCCGCCTGCCGCCCGCGGCCATCTGCTCCGGGAGGCCGGGCAGCGCCCGGGTGACCTCCTCGGGGACCGGGTCGCCCGCGGCCACGGCCAGGCAGACCTCGGTGGCGTACCGGTCGACCAGCCGCCGCAGCGGCGCGGTGACGTGCGCGTACGGCGCTCCCATGGCGGCGTGCAGCGCCCGCGCCGGAGGGGCGCCGTCGAAGGCGGCGTAGGCCGCGCCGCGCAGCAGCACCGTCGACTCGTGCAGGAAGGCGGCATGGCCCGGGATCTTCGGATCGATCCCGTGCACGACCTCGGCGTACGACACGCCGTCGGGCCAGGGCACGCCGAGCGCGGCGGCGACCCTGCGGACCTTGCCGACGTCCTCCGGGCCCGCTTCGGGCAGGACCCGGAGCACGCCGACGCCCGCGTCCAGCATCATCCGGGCCGCCGCCATGCCGGTGAGCAGCGAGATCTGGGCGTTCCACGCCTCGCAGGGATGGTTGGTGCGGAACTCCACCCGATAGCCGCCGTCCCCGTCGGGGACCACCTGCTGCTCCGGGGTCGGCAGCGACAGCCCGCCCCTGGCCCGCTCCCGCTCCAGCCGCAGCGGCCCCACCTCGGCGAGCAGCGCGAGCGTCCCCTCCGCCCGGCCCGTGTCCACCGCCGCCTGGACGGTGTCGTAGTCGAGCCGCTCACGGCTGCGTACCAGGGCCCGGCGCAGGTCCACCGCCTCGATCTCCCCGTCGGAGGCGAGGTCGAGCCGCCACAGCGCCGCCGGGCGGACCTGTCCGGGCAGCAGGCTGGCCGCGCCCTCCGACAGGAGCGGCGGGTGCAGCGGCACGCGCTCGCCGGCCATGTAGACCGTCTGCGCGCGCACCCTCGCCTCACCGTCGATCGCCCCGCCCGGCCGGACGAACGCCCCGACGTCGGCGATCGCGTACCAGACGCGGTAGCCCGCCCCGCGCCGCTCGATGCACAGCGCCTGGTCGAGGTCCATCGAGCCGGGCGGATCGATGGTCACCAGCGGCAGATCGGTCCGGTCCTCCCCGGGGGTGACGGGGGACGCGACGGCCCGCTCGGCCTCCTCCAGCACCGGGCCGGGGAAACCATCCGGCAGGTCGAAGTCGCTGCGAATACGGGCGAATCCGTCGCGGAGCCCGTTCGCCGTGTCGTCTAAGCGGATCATCGTGCGCGGCACGCGATCAACCTACCCGAGTGCGGACATTCCAGGCTTTCCGCCGATGAAGTCGCGGACGAGCGCCACGAGCTCCTCCGGCCGCTCGGCCGTCGCGATGTGCCCGCTGTCCAGCTCCTCGTACGAGGCCCCCGGGATGGCGGCGGCCAGCTCGCGGGTGTTCTCCACGGGGACCAGCGCGTCGCGGGCGCATCCGATCACCAGGGTCGGCGCCTGGACCCGCGGCAGCAGGCCGCGGACGTCCATCCGCAGGGCGAGATCGATCTGCCGGAGCCTGTCGGCATTGGCCCGATAGGCGGCGGCGAGCTCCTCCACGGCCGCCCGGCCGATGGAGTTCAGATGCTCAGAGCTGAAGGCGATCAGCATCGTGTACCGCGCGAAAGCGGCGGGATCACCGGCGAGATCCCGCCAGAGGGTCAGCGCGTTGCGGAAGTACTCGTCACCCGGCCCGGCCAGGCCCGCGACCAGCACGAGGCCGCGGACCAGGTCGGGCCGTACGGCGGCGAGCGCGGCGGACACCAGGGCGCCCATGGAGTGCCCGGCCACGTCGGCGGGCCCCTGTCCCAGATCATCGATCACGGCGGCGAGCTGCTCGGCGAGCAGCTCGATCGTGAGTTCGCCCCCGTCGTCGCGCGCCGCGTCGCTGCCCGAAAGATCCGGCAGCACCACCGTGCTGGTGTCCGCGAACGCCCCGGCCACGCCGTCCCAGGACTTCGAGCCGGGGTTGCCCCCATGCACGAGTACCAGTGGGCGGCCCTGGCCCATCACCCGGTACGGCACGCGCGCCGTGCCCACCTTGATCTCTCTCATGTCCGTCTCCCGTCCTCGTCGCCGGATGCCGCAGACACTGCCAGGAGCGTGTGGCGATGAGGAGGGGAGAGGGCTCCCTAGGACCGGCTCTCCTAGCGTGCGCGGGACAGGAAGGGAGCCGGGGCGCTCAGGATGGATGACATGAAGATGGACCGGACCAAGCTGGCCGACTTCCTCCGCCGTTCCCGCGAGCGGCTCCGGCCGCAGGAGGTCGGCCTGGCCGCCGGACCCAGGCGCCGCACGCCGGGCCTGCGCCGTGAAGAGGTGGCCCAGCTGGCCGGGGTGTCGGCCGACTACGTGATGCGGCTCGAGCAGGCGCGCGGCTCCCAGCCGTCGGCCCAGCTGCTGACCGCACTCGCCCGGGCCCTGCGGCTGACCGAGGACGAAAGGGATCACCTCTTCCTGCTGGCGGGCCACCGCCCGCCCGAAGGGGCGCGCGCCGGAGAACACGTCCGTCCCGGTCTGCTCTACCTCCTCGACCGGCTGGGCGAGACGCCGGCCCAGCTCCTCACCGACCTCGGCGATCTGCTCGCGCAGAACGCCCTGGCCGAGGCCCTGTTCGGATGCGTGTGCACCGTCGCGGAACCCGACCGGAACATCGTGTGGCGCTGGTTCACCGACCCGGCCGTGCGCGAGCCGTACCCCGCCGAGGAGCGCGACCGCCTCGGCCGCCTGCACGTCGCGGACCTGCGCGCCGCCGCGACACGTCGTGGCTACGACCGGCCGTCGAGCTCCCTGATCGACCGGCTCGGGGCAGCGAGCGAGGAGTTCGCCGCCCTGTGGCAGCGGCACGAGGTCGCCGTGCGCCGGGCCAGCCGGATGCGTGTCACGCATCCGTCCGTCGGGCCCATCGAGTTCGACTACGAGATGCTGCAGACACAGGCCGCGGATCAGCGCCTCCGCCTGTTCACGCCACCGCCCGGCTCCAGGAGCGTCGAGGCTTTGGAGCTCCTCCGCGTCGTGGGCCCGGAGACCGCCCACCGCAGCCACCGATGAGAGCCTCCCGCGCGGCGGGGCTCAGGGCGGCGGGGCTCAGGCCAGCGCGGCGAGCAGGCGGTTGAGCGGGCTGTCCAGGCCGTACTTCTCCGACAGCGCGACCAGCCGCTCGGGATCGCGCGGCGCGGCGGGCAGGGAGACGTCGACGTCCGGGATGGGGACGTCGTGGGCCACCCGGACGACGAGGGGGGCGACCTCCAGGTAGTCGCGGGCGGCGGCGAGCTTGTTGCGGGCGCCCGCGGGGAAGCCGTCGGCGCCGCCGTCGTCCAGGGCGGCGAGCAGCGCGGACAGCGACCCGAAGCGCGTGACGAGGGCCGCCGCCGTTTTCTCGCCGATGCCGGCGACGCCGGGCAGGCCGTCGCTCGGGTCGCCGCGCAGCGTCGCGAAGTCGGCGTACGCCCGGCCCGGGATGCCGTACTTCTCGCGGACGAACGCCTCGTCGATGATCTGAAGGTTACGAATGCCCCGTACTGTGTAAAGGGCCCGGCACGGCTTCTCGTCGTCCACGAGCTGGAACAGGTCACGGTCGCCGGTCACGATGTCCACGGCGGAGGTCGCGGCGGTCGCGTAGGTCCCGATCACGTCGTCGGCCTCGTAGCCCTCGACGCCGACGCGGGCGATGCCGAGCGCGTCCAGGACCTCCTCGATCACCGGGACCTGCGGGGCCAGCGTGTCCGGCACCTGTTCCTCGTCGCCGCTCGCCACCCGGTGCGCCTTGTACGACGGGATCGCGGCCACCCGGAACGCCGGCCGCCAGTCGGCGTCCATGCACGCCACGATCTGGGCGGGGGAGTGCTGCCGCACCAGAGTGGCGATCATGTCCAGGAGCCCGCGCACCGCGTTGACCGGCATGCCGTCCGGCGAGGTCACCGACTCCGGGACCCCGTAGAAGGCGCGGAAGTACAGCGACGGAGTGTCGAGAAGCATCAGCACACTGCCATTGTCACGCCTGTCAGGAGTGCGGTGGGCACTCTCCGGTGACCGCGACGGCCAGCAGGCAGGTGTCGTCCTCGGGGTTGGGGCCGCCGATCGCCTCCAGCAGGCCGTCGAGGCCCGCGTCGAGATCCGCTCCGGCCGTGCCGAGGCCGGTCGCCACGGCGGCCTCCACGATGAGGGACACCCCCGCGCCGATGTCGCGCGAGCGGCGCTCGGCCAGGCCGTCGGTGAACATCAGCAGCAGGTCGCCGGGCTCGAGGCGGACGTCGGCCACCCCGTACGGCACGCTCGACGTCGCCCCGAGCACGACGCCCCGGGGCGCCCCGAGCTGGCGCGCGCCCCCGCGGCGCACCAGGATCGGGGCGGGGTGACCCGCCTGTGCCCATGTGAAAAGGCGGGTCGCCGGGTCGAAGTGGCCGCACACCGCGGTCGCGGTGGTGTCGTCCAGCCGGGTGAGCACCATGGTGTTCAGCCACGTCAGCAGCATGCCGGGGCAGGCTCCGGTCATGCTCAGGCCGAGCAGCGCGTGCCGCAGCTGCGCCATCTCGGCGATCGCGGGCAGGCCGTGCCCGGACACGTCGCCCACCGCGAGGAACATGCGGCCGTCGGGCAGCGGAGCGGCGTCGTACCAGTCGCCCCCGAGGCTCGACGCGCGGCCCGCCGGGACGTACCGCACGGCGATCCGGGCGTAGGGCAGGTCGATCGACGCGCCGGGCTCGGGCAGGATCGCCTCCCGCAGTGCCAGCGTGACGCGGCGCTCCTCGACGGCTCGTTCCCGCCGCTCCGCCCACCGCCGTCCGCCGATGTTCTTGACCGGAAGGGTGCCGACGGGGGCGGCGCCGGGCGTCGTGCCCGGGTCGCGGTCGTCCGCGGGGGGAAGGGCCGGCCTTGTGCCGCCCACTACGCCGACCATTTGTCTCGCTCTCGATGGTGCTCGTGCACGTGCCGTTCGGACGTTCTGTGACTGTCCTGACGCGGAGCGTAGCAGTCCTGCATCACCCAGGGGTTGCTTTTCTTCTATGCCGTGGAATAAGCCAGAGCCCCGCGAAGCTCGCCCGCGTGGCGGCTGTGGTACAAGCACCTGTGTGTGTCGCGGGAGCCCGCGCTCGTTAGATTAGGTCGCGTGACGACGATGTCCCAGGAACCTTCCGACCTGTATCCCACGACCCGCCCGGCAGCCGTACGGGAGGCCGTCGGCCGCGCCGGTCTCGACGCGCTGCTGCTGACGCCCGGCCCCGACCTGCGTTACGTGACCGGCTACGACGCCCTGCCGCTGGAACGACTGACCTGCCTCGTCGTGCCCGCGTCCGGCGAGCCGTTCCTCATGGTGCCGCGCCTGGAACTGCCGGCCGCCGAGCACTCGCCGGCCTCCCGGCTCGGCGTCGAGTTCGTGGCGTGGGACGAGACCGACGACCCGTTCGCCGAGGTGGCCCGGCGGTTGGGCCGGGTCGCCCGGGTCGGGCTGGCCGACCGGATGTGGGCGATGCAGTCGCTGCGGTTCCGGGCCGCCATGCCCGGGGCCGAGCAGGTGCTGGCCGGGAGCGTCCTGCGCGAGCTGCGCATGCGCAAGTCGCCGGCCGAGGCCGCGGCGCTGGCGGAAGCGGGGGCGGCCATCGACGCCGTGCACAACCTGGTGCCCCGGTTTCTCAAGGCCGGCCGCACCGAGCGGGAGGTCGGCAAGGACATCGCGGAGGCGATCATCGACGCCGGGCACGCGCGGGTCGACTTCGTGATCGTGGGTTCGGGGCCGAACGGCGCCAGCCCGCACGCCGAACTGAGCGACCGCGTCATCCGGCCCGGCGAGCCCGTCGTGGTGGACATCGGCGGCACGATGCCGAGCGGCTACTGCTCCGACTCCACCCGGGTCTACTGCGTGGGCGAGCCCCCGGCGGAGTTCACGGCGTACTACGAGGTGCTCAAGCGTGCCCAGGAGGCCGCCTGCGCCCACGTGAGGCCGGGCGTGAGCTGTGAGTCGGTGGACGCCGCCGCCCGCGAGGTGATCGCGGAGGCGGGGTACGGCGAGTACTTCATCCATCGCACCGGTCACGGCATCGGCCTGGAGACGCACGAGGAGCCGTACATCGTGACGGGCAACGCCGAGGAGATGCGGCCGGGGTTCGCGTTCTCCGTGGAGCCCGGCATCTACCTGCCCGGTCGGCACGGCGCCCGGATCGAGGACATCGTCGTCTGCGGCGAGACCGCCGGCGAGCGGATGAACCACACCACCAGGGACCTGGTCGTCGTGGACTGACGCGCGCTTCCCGGTAACGGGTCACCCCACCCGGCATGTCGGGGATGCGATCGCGGCAGTGACGGTGGTAGCTATAGTCGCGTTCGTCCTCCGCGGTTTACGCTGCTTCCGGGGGCGGTGCCATGCGGGCCCTTCTGGAGGCTTAAGTTGACGCAGCTGGTCCCTGCTGCCGACGGCGGTGCCCTGGCGGTGGACTGCATCGGGGCGCCCGACGGCAAGCCCGTCTTCCTGCTGCACGGCACACCGGGCAGCCGTCACGGCCCCCGCCCTCGAGGCGTCGTCCTGCAGCGGCTCGGCGTCCGGCTGATCTGTTACGACAGGCCGGGGTACGGAGAATCCAGCCGGCGACCGGGACGCACGGTGTCCGACAGCGCCGACGACGTCAGCGCCATCGCGGACGCGCTGGGTCTCGGCGTCTTCGGCGTCGTCGGCCGATCCGGGGGCGGCCCGCACGCTCTGGCCTGTGCCGCGCTGCTGCCCGGCCGGGTGGAGCGGGCCGCCGTCCTCGTCGGCCTGGCGCCGGCGGACGCGCCGGATCTCGACTGGTTCGCCGGGATGACCAGGTCCAACGTCGAGGAGTACACCTCGGCCGACGACGACGTCTCGGCGGTCGAGGCCGACCTGACCGAGCGCACGGACCACATCCTGCATGATCCGGAGTATCTGCTCAGGTTCCTCCTGCCCGAGCTGACCAGCTCCGACCGCCGGGTCATCGAGGACGTCGGCATCCGGCGGCTGCTGATCGACACGTACGCGGAGGCGTTGCGGCGCGGGCCCGACGGCTGGATCGACGACGTGCTGGGCGCGCGCCGGCCCTGGAAGTTCGAGCTGTCCGACATCTCCGTTCCGGTCCTGCTCTGGCACGGAGCGGACGACATGTTCTCTCCGGTCGAGCACACGCTGTGGCTGGCCGACCAGATAGCGCACGCCACACTCAGGGTCGAGCCGGGGGTGGCGCACTTCGGCGCTGTGGAGGTGCTGCCGCAGGTTCTCGCCTGGATGGTGGACCCGGCCGCGCGAACACGGTTCGCCTCGGCCGGGACGGGTTTCGCGCCCTGATCAGAAGGGCTGCGGATCCAGCGTGCGGCCCACCAGCCGCCCTGCCCGCAGCGTCGTGACGGTCGGATGGTCGTCGCCCAGCACCGCGGCGAGCTGACCGAGGAGCGTCTCGCGCTCGGCGGCGGCGTCCGCCGCCCCCAGGCGTTCGCGCACCAGCAGCAGGTTCGCCTGGCACCGCAGCGTGTCGGGATGCCGCGGCCCCAGAGACCTGCTCATCCGGTCCAGGGTGTCCTTCTGTATGTCGGCGGCGTGCTCCAGCCGGCCGGCGTCGGCCAGCATCGCCGCCTCGGCCGCCTTCGCGGCCAGGTGATAGGGGTGGTCGGGACCGAGCCTCGCCGAGAAGCCGTCGGCGGCGGCTCTGACCTCCGTCAGCGCCTTCTCCTGGTCGCCCCGCTGGTGGAGCGCGCTCGCGAGGTCGAGCCTGCAGACGAGCGTGTGGGGATGGTCCTCGCCGAGGCGCCTCCGGTATATCCCCAGGACCTCCTCGATCTCCCCTACGGCGTCGTCGGCCCGGTCGAGTCCCAGCAAGGTCACCGCCCGGCCCAGGCGGCAGGTGAGCGTGTCGAAGCTGTCGTCCCCGAAGCGCCGGCGCAGCTGCGTCCAGGCCTCCCGGAACCTCTCCTCCGAGCTTTCCATCGCTCCCGTGGCCCGCAGCGCCATCGCGTACACCACCTGGGCGTTCATGCTGACGGGCGAACCGCTGCCCAGATGCTCGGCGCATTCGGCGGCGGTCTTCGCCATGCGCGCGGCGGCCGCGTCGTAGTCACCGGCCTCCAGCAGGTCGCGGCCCCGGTTGACCGCGCTGAACAAGGTGAAGGGATGGGCGGTGCCGAGCACCGAGCGGCGCTGCGTCAGGGTCTCCTCGTCGAGTTGCAGCGCCTCACGGAACCTGCCGTTGACCCGGTAGGAGACGGCGAGGTTGTTCCCGGAGGCCAGGGTGCCCGGCTCCTCCACGCCGTGGATCGCGCGCCAGGTCCGATAGGTCTCCTCCTCGATGTCGAGCGAGCCGGCGTAGTCGCCCAGGGCCCGCAGGTCCGCCGCGAGGCTGCCGGCGGTCAGCAGGGTGTGGCGGTGGTTGCCCAGCACACGCCGCTGCTCGGCGAGGGTGCTCTCGTTCATCGCCCGGGCCTCGCCGAAACGGCCCAGGCTGCGGATGACGTTGCCGAGATTGAACCTGAGGTGCAGCAACTGCCGCTCGAGCCGGGCCGCGGCGTCCGGGTCCGTCTCGGCCGCGAGCATGTCCTCCCACACCGCCGCGGTCCTCCTGCCGAGCTCCTCCGCCTGCGGCAGGTCCCCGCGCAGCCAGATGTAGCGAAGACGGTCGATGAGCAGTGTGCGAACCGCCTCCTGGCCGGAGTACACGGCGCCCACGGGCTCCAGGTGGGGCCAGATCATCTGGTACTTGGGCCAGTTCGCCGGGTCGTCGACGTCCTTCTCCGGCCGGGCCGCCGCGAGCACCCCTTGCACATCGAGGCGGGCCGCCTCGCGTTCCTCCTCCGTCATCCGCTCCTGCGCGACCGCCTGGAGCATGAGGTGGACATGGATGCGCTGGGCGGGGGTGTCGTTCTTGATCAGCGCCAGCCGGTCGAGCTCCCGGATCAGGATGGTGATGTCCTGCGGCTCCGCGAGCGTCGGGTCCAGCGGACGCAGCAGTTCCACCATGGCCCGGGACTTGAGCAGGTCGAGGCCGATGCGGGGAGCCATCACCGAGCAGAGCTCGAACAGCCGGGAGGCGGCGGCGGACCTGTCCCGCAGCTTCTGCAGAGACATGTCCCACGCCTTCGACAGCGACTCGGGATACTCGGCGAGCCTGCTCCGCGAGATCGCCCGGAGGGGCTGTGCCCTCAGCTGGTCCAGGTAGGCGTCCACGGAGATTTCGGTCTCGGCCAGCCAGGCGCCGGCGGCGGCGACCGCCAGGGGGAGGTCACCCAGAGCCTCTGCGGCGTTGCCCGCCTCGGCCATGCTGATGCGGGCCTCGCCGACCCTGCGGAGCAGGTGCGCGACGCTCTCCTCCCGGCTGAACACGTCGACCTGGACCGCGTGGGACCGGTGTTCCCACTCCCGGTTGCGTGAGGTGATCAGCACGTGACCGCTGCCTCCGGGCAGGAAGCGGGTGACGTGCTCCATGTCGTCGGCGTTGTCGAACACCAGCAGCCACCGCCGGGCGAACTCCCCCTGTCCCAGCGCCTGCCTGACGGCGGGAACGACCTCGGCGGAGGTCAGCGCCGGGCCGGCCGCCGCGGGGCCGCGCATCCGGGCGACCAGGTCGGCCAGCGACGCGTCGACGAACTGGGGCTGCTCACAGTCCACCCACCACACCAGGTCGTACGCCGCGGCGAAGCGGTGGGCGTACTCCATCGCGATCTGGGTCTTGCCCATGCCGCCGCTGCCCAGGATCGTGAGCGGGCGCATCACGGCGCTGCCGTTCTCGCGTAGTTCGTCGCGGATGTGGCGGAGAATGTCCTCCCGGCCGGTGAACAGCTTGTTCTTGGCGGGGGCCTCGAAGATCCGCGGTGCGGCGCCGGGGTAGCGGGCGCCGAGCGTCCGGGCGGGTGGCGGGGCCCCCATGTCGACCATCTCGAGAAGCTGTGCGACCGCCTCGTCCTCCGGCAGGCCGGCGAGGAAGGCCGCGGTGGCGGATGACAGCGGGGCCACGGGCCGTACGCTCGCGGTGTAGAGGGCGTAGGCGGGCTGCCGGGGGGACAGGGTCCCGCGGACCCTCCTGATGTACGCCGGGGTGACGACGGCGAGGACGGACGCCAGGCTTTCGCTCCACTGGTCGTGGTCGGGCTCGTCCAGCGGGTCGCGGACCGTGAGGCCGGCCGCGGTGAGGACGCCGCCGATCCACTCCGCCCACGCCTGGTCCTCGGGGAGGTAGTCCAGCAGGATCTCGTTGGGGGGCTTGCGGATGAACCGCTGCCGCGTGCGCAGGCGCACCGCCTCGTCCAGGTAGGGCATGGCGGTGACCGCGCCGTCGGTGAGCCTGGCCGTGAGCCGCTCGTACGCCGACCGCAGGGATCCGGGTTTGCCCGGGGGGTCGCCGAAGACGGCCAGAATCTCCTCGTAGGCGTAGAACGCCTGGTAAGGCACCTCGACAGCGGACCAGTACTCCTGCCGCCCGGCCTCGTTCAGTCCGGCGGGCAGGCCGCGGAAGGCGTGGAAGGCGAACGCACGGCCGACCTCCATCTTGTCCATCTCCGCCTGGTCCACCCGCATCGGGACGGGCAGGATCCGGATGTCCCTGGACAGCATGCGCTCCTGGACGGTCCTGGCGACCTGGGCGCCGCCCAGGATGCCCTGGTTGCTCAGCGTGAAGCAGTCGACGAGCACGTCCGGCAGGTGCATGGTGCAGATGTCGGCGACGTCGCTCAGCCCCGTGCGGCTGTCGATGAGGACGTAGTCGTAGTCGCGCCTCATGTCCGCGCGGAGCTCGTCGAAGAAGTCGGCGCCGTGCAGCACGTCGAAGAACAGGTCCCAGTCCATGGCGCTGACCGTGCGGGTGTAGTCCAGGTTCTGCCGGCCTCGGGGCAGGTAGTCCAGGACGCCGCCGTCGGGGAAGGACCAGTCGAGGGAGAAGACGTACGGCCGCACCCGGGCCTGCTCCTGGATCACCCTGCGGAGCCGGGCCCGGGCGTCGGCCGGCTTCCCCACGGCCGGCAGGGCGCGCCGCGCCGCCCACTCGTAGCTGCGGATCAGGTCCACGATGCCGGGCTCGCTCGCGATCGAGATGTCGATGAACGGCTGGTAGAACCGGTAGAGGCCGGGGGAGTCGAGGTCCCAGTCGGCGACGAGGACGCGCTTGCCGTTGGACGCGAGGATCCACGCGACGTTGGCCAGCGCCATCGTGCGCCCGGTGCCGCCCTTGTACGAATAGAACGTGACGATCTGGCCGTCGCGGCTGCGCGGCTGCCTGCTGTCGTCCATGTCAGCCATGTGTCTCCTCGCCGAGGGTGTCCGGTGGCGGAGTGAGGGTGCCCGGCCCGGGCCCGCCCGTCAGCCGGTGCCGCGGCGACGCGACGTCGTCCGGGTCGGGCTTGGGACCGTGCCGGAAGTACTGCCGCTCGGCCTCCACCACCAGGCGCGGCATGATCGAGGCGAAATGTTTCAGGGAGCGGACGCCGGCGACGGCCTCGCGGGCCGACTCCGTACGGAGCGCTCCGGCCTGTTCGAGCAGTGCCCTGGTCCGCTCGGCGAGCCGGTCCGCACGCTCACCCCCGCGGGGATCGGGCACCAGGAGAGGGACCACCCAGGGCGGTAGGTCCCGGACGAAGGCGTCCAGCCGGCCCGCGGCGTCCTCGTCCGCGACGAACCAGGGGTCGATGAGCGCGACGCCGGGCAGCCGCTCCGTCTCGGGTCGCAGGACGTCCCTGACCACGGCCGCGAACTCCAGCCGCTCGGCGACGCCGGCCGCGTACTCGGCCAGGGAGAGCTCCTGCTCGTCCGGGAACGGCCGCCAGAGCCACGGGCTGGTCCCGTACCGGCGGGGGTCGGCGCCCGCGGGGAGGGCGGCGAGGGCCGGCGCGGCCACGGTCACCTCGAAGACCGGATGGGCCTCGGCGGAGGGAAACGGGCTGGCGGCCGCCGTGATGTCCGCGATCTCGGAGGGGCCGACGGGCGATCCCTCGGCGAGCTCGACGATCCGCCGGGCCAGACGCTGGAGCACCGCGTGGTACGAACCGCGCATCGGAGCGATCTTGAGCAGCGCGCGCAGGCCGTGCTCCGCGTAGCCGGGCACGGGGTCGGCGTCGAGCTGGAGCAGCTCCGTCCGGTCCGCGCCGTCGGGCAGCGGCGCCCACAGCACGGGGACGATCCGGGTGAGCGGATCCGGCACCCCGGCGTCGGCCATCCGCTGCCGGTAGCAGGCCCACTCACGTCCGGGCCAGGACCTGGCGAAGTACCCGGGGGAGTACAGCGCGACGAAGACCTCCGCGGAGCCGAGGGCGCGGGACAGCCACGCCTTCCAGTCCGTGCCGGCGCGGACGTCCTGGTCGAAGGAGCCCGGTGAGACGCCGAGGTCGCGGCGGGCGAGTGCCCGCACGGCCGTGTTGAGGTCGCGGAAGAACGGCCGGACCCATTGGTCGGGATCGGCGCCGGAACTGCCCGGCAGGGGAGGCGAGTGGGCGTAGCTGAGGAAGAAGTAGCCGCCATGCCGTTCCCAGGGGGCGTTCCGGGTGGTGTCGGTCATCGCGGCTCCTCGAAGGTGGTGCCGAGTGTCCTCACGTCGAGCGCGAGCGGCTCGACGCGATGGTGCATGAGGATCTTCTGGATGCGCTGCGCCAGGAGCCAGACCACGGTGTGGTACTCGTTCGATTTGCCGAGCCGGCGCAGTCCGAAAACGCCGTGGGCCTCGTACAGAGCGATCTCCTTGGCGAAGATGTGCAGGTCGTCCTCTCCCGCGAACCGCTCGACCGACCCGACGATCTCGGGAAAACCGCCCGGCGCCGGCGCCCAGATGATCGGCAGGATGCAGGTCTGGCGGACCGAGGCGGAGTGGTTCAGCCGCACGACCCGCCGGCGGGAGAAGCCGTGCCATTCCATGGCGCACCACTCGCTGCGCATGTACGGAGCCATCAGCAGGGGGATGAACACCTGGCAGGTTCCGAGCGCGTCGAGCAACTCGCCCTCCCAGCGTTCGCCGCCGCCCATCGACCTGTCGATGAAACCGTACGGCGCGCCCGGGATACGGGGCACCAATACCGCCAGGTCCACGCACAAATCATTGAAGAATCGCATGGCGAGCTCGTTGGAGCCCGGCGGCGTGTTCTTCTCGGTGTGCGCGTAACTCATAAAGAAGAGCGGCGCCCGCGGATCAAGATCGGCGAAAGCCTGTTCGCCCAACCCGCTACACCCCGCCTTCTTATATCGCTTTGATGGTAACCAGCTTTCCGGGAAAACTTCCGGGGTTCGCGGGGTCAGTCCCCGGCCCACGCGTCGACGGTCGCGCGCATGCCCGCGACGAACCGGACGCCGTGTGGTGTCAGGGATCCGGAGGCGGTGAGGGCGCCGATCGCCTCGCGGATCCCCGCGCTGAGCCCGCCGAACCTGTCCCGGGCGTCCGCGCCGGGCGTGACGCGCCACAGGTCCGCCTGTGCCAGCCGCGCGTAGGCCTCCCGGAGGATCCGGCCGGGGGCCTCGGAGGTGCTCTCGACGAGGCCGTGCAGGGTCGTCAGCGCGTCCAGCTTGGCGATCTGGAACTCGCGGAGCAGCGCGACCTCGAGACCGCCGGAGCCCGGCGGCGGCAGCCCGACCGCGCCCAGCGGATGCCGGAGGCCGCCCGCGCGGTGCCGGCGGGGCGGCCCGGGGCGCAGCGGCACCACGGCCCGCAGTCCCGCCCCGAGCGCGCGGGCGTAGGCGGGAGTGTCCTGTTCCAGGCGCTTGCCCGCGCCGTCCAGACAGGTCCTCCAGCCCTCCCAGTGGCTGCCTGTGAGACGGCCCGCCGGACGCCAGCCGGACCGGCCGCGGAAGGCGTCGAGGTCGTCCACGAGAACGGTGTGATCACCGAACGCGGCCGACCGTACGGGCAGCCAGCGCGGGTCCTGTCCGGTGACCCGCCGTCCGGCCGCGAACAGCCCCCGGGAGGAGAGCGAGACGCGGATCGTACGGCCCGGCCGCCGCCCCAGCCGGAGCACGCCCAGAGCCGGCAGGTGCAGGGAGCCGTCCCGGACGGGGAGCGGCAACTCGGCCTCCATTCCGGCGTGCAGCGCGGCCGAGGCGGCGATCCCCGCCAGGTGGGCGAGGTCCAGCGTGGCGCGGGCAGCGCGCGGCGGACGCAGGCAGCGCGACGCCCACACGGCCGTGCAGGGATGGGCGAGGACCTCCGCCACGGCCGCCGGCCGTTCGAGGTCCACGCGGGTGAGCAGGGCCAGGCCCTCCCTGGCCGCCTGCTCCAGTTCGCCTGCTCCGTCCGGCAGCCCGGAGGCGACGTGGGCGACCAGCGCCCTGGTCAGCGACAGCCCGGCCTGCGCGAGCGCCGCCACGGCGGCGGGATCGCCCGGGCCCCGCGCGAGCGAGTCGAAGGCGGCCGGGGACAGTGTGTGGGCTCTGTCGGCGGGGCCGGCGTCCGGAACGACGAGACCGGCGAGCGCCTTGAGGTCCGGGCAGTAGACGGAGGGATTGGCGAAGCCGCTCCCCGTGCGGTAACGGTGCGCGTACAGGCCGCCGCCGCACACATTGACCACCTCGCAGGACCGGCACGTCTCGCACAGCGCGGCCAGGCCGCCGCGCCGGGCCGCCGGGCCGGGAAGGGCCGCCACCGCGTCGACCGCGTGCGTGCGCACGTTCAGCCCGGTCTCGGGAGCTCCGTCGAAGGCCGTCTTCAGCGAGTCGGCCTGCTCCCAGCCGCCGTCGGTCTCGATCACCAGCAGGTTCACCGGATCGAGGCCCACGGACTCGCCCAGGCTGGGCCCTCCGGACGCGGCGGACAGCATCGAGTCGAACAGGCGGATGGCGACCGGACGGCCGTCGGAGGCCCACCGGGCGTGGACGCGTCCCAGCCAGTCCGCGTACGGCGTGCCCCCACCGGGCCGGGGCGGCGGGTGATCCCAGGTCGCGTGGGGAAGGAGCAGGTCGAGGCTGGGCGGCGACTCGGCGAGCAGCGCCTCGTAGACCGCGATCGGGTCGTTGGCCGGGTCGACCGTGCACAGCAGCCCGGCGTAGAGGTGCCGGTACTCCGGCCGCCTCAGCAGTTCGAGGGCGCGGCGGACGTGGGGATGACTGCTCCGCCCGTCCGCGAACCGGCGATGCCGGTCGTTGGCCGCGCGGTCGCCGTCGAGGGACACCCCCACGCGCACCGCGTACTCGTCGAAGAGCGCGCACAGCGTCTCGTCGAGCAGCACGCCGTTGGTGTGCAGGCGCAGATCGAGCCGGCACACGGGATCGAGGCGGGAGCGGAGCACGGCCAGGACCTCACGCAGCTTCGCGGCCCCGAGCAGCAGGGGCTCGCCGCCGTGCAACACCACGCGTATCCCGCCGAGACCGTGCGCGGCCGCGTGCTCGGCGATCCGCCTGGCCGCCCACCGCACCGTCGCCCCGCCGATCGCCCGCGGCTTGCGGAGCCAGCTCTGGTCCGCGTGCTCATAGACGTAGCAGTGATCGCAGGCCAGATCGCAGCGGCTGTGGATCTTGAGGACGTATTCGGTGACCAAAGGCGGCGCGACGCCGTCAGATGGCCGAATTGAACACCGCCGTCCCGGTCGTTTCCGTCTCCCCGAGCACATGCGTCACCAGGCGGTTCACGGCGCCGTCCGCGTCCGCGGTCAATTCCGCGAGCGACACGTCCCGCAAATCGGGGATTCCAATTCGACCGTCATTCACGACCGTTTCCTCCTGGGTATCGGGCGCGCGCCGGAGGGTACCGGAGAGGAGCTTTTTCAGCGTAGGTCACGGCACCGGTGTTGTCATCAGTGCGCGCGGCCCGCCGCATCGCGTGCTCCGGGGAAACGGCGTTTCCGCGCGTTCACGGAATCGGCTGTCCCGCGGACGGGCGGGGACGTTCGCGGGGAGACCGTCCGGTGACGATTCCCCGGGAGGGTCCCGCCGCCGCTACCGTTGCTGGCGTGGAGGAGATCGATCGCCGAATCGTCACCCTGCTGGCGACTGACGGCCGGATGAGCTTCACCGATCTGGCCAAGGAGACCGGACTGTCGGTCTCCGCGGTTCACCAGCGGGTACGCAGGCTGGAGAAGCGCGGTGTCATCCGCGGATACGCCGCTCTCGTGGACTACGACGAGATCGGTCTTCCGCTGACCGCGTTCGTCTCGATCAAGCCGATCGACCCCTCCGCGCCGGACGACGCGCCGGAACGGCTGAGCCATCTGACCGCCATCGAGGCGTGCCACAGCGTCGCGGGCGATGAAAGTTACATCCTCAAGGTCCGCGTCGCCTCTCCGCTCGCCCTGGAGGAGCTCCTCCAGCAGATCCGCGCGTCGGCCAACGTGAGCACGCGCACGACCGTCGTCCTCAGCACGCCCTACGACTACCGGTCCCCGGTGATCGAGAAGGAGCTGGACGGCGACGCGACCGGCTGAGCGCCGTCCCCCTCCCGCGTGAAGTGCGCCCGCAGCCGGGCGTACGCCTCGGGGGGCGCGCCGAGGCGGTCGAGGCCGAGCAGCGCGGCGCCCACGATCGGCGGCACGCCGGTCACGACGAGCCGGGCGAGCGGCGCGCGCTCGGCGTAGTGCCGTTCGACCAGCGACGTCAGCAGGGGATGGCGGGCGGTCAGCACGCCGCCGCCGAGCACGACCTCGCAGGGCGCGGCGAGCAGGCCGAGCCGCCGCATGGCGACCACGCCGAGCAGCGCGATCTCCTCGGCCTGCCGCTCCACCAGCGACCCGGCGATCGCGTCGCCGTCCGCGGCGGCGGCCAGCAGGGGCGGCACGAGCGCGTGCAGCCGGTCGCCCGGCAGATCGCCGAAGTGCAGCCCGACGACGGCCTCCTCGACCGTCGCGGTGCCGAAGCAGGCGCGCACGGCCTCGGTCAGCGCGGTCGCGGGGCCGCGGCCGTCCTCGGCGCGAACGGCGTGCCAGAGAACCTCCTCGCCCAGGTGCTGCCCGCCGCCCCAGTCGCCGCTGAGGCGGCCGAGCGCCGGGAACCGGGCGATCCGCCCGGCGGGGGAGACGCCGACCGCGTTGATGCCGGCGCCGCAGACGACGGCGACGCCCCATCCGGTGGACGACCCGGCCCGCAGCAGGGCGAAGGTGTCGTTGCCGACGACCACGCTCGCGCCGTAGCCGCGGGCCAGCATTTCGGCCCGCAGCACTTCCTCCTCGGCGGGCAGGTCCGCGCCCGCGACGTACGCCGCGACGTGGTCGGCGTACGGCGGCGCGGCGGTCCCGCCGGCGAGGGCGCGCCGCACGGTCCGGCCGATCACGTCGACGGCGGCGGCGGCCCCGGCGCTCTGCGGCAGGAACGCGGGCCCGCGCGCGGCGGCGAGCACCGTGCCGTCCTCGCGGACGAGGGCGACGTCGGTCTTGCTGTTGCCGCCGTCCACCGCCAGCACGGTACGCGGCAGGGTCACCTCGACACCGCCCAGGGCAGGAAGGCGCGGTTGGCCTCCACCAGGCGCGCGGCCAGGTCGCCGGCGAGGGACGCCTGGCCGACCAGTGGATGGGCCAGCAGGGCGTCCCTGACGCGGTCCTCGCCGCCGTGCAGGGCCGCCTCCAGGGCGAGCGCCTCGTACGCCGACACGTGGGCGATCAGGCCCCGGTGGAGCGGCTCCACGGGATCGGCGGGCAGCGGAACGGCGCCCGCGGCCGTGACGGCGGCCGGGACCTCGATCACCGCGTCGTCGTCGAGGAACGGCAGCGTGCCGTTGTTGCGGGTGTTGACGACCTGGACGTCCCCGCGGTCGCCGGCGAGCGAGGCGACCAGGGCGACGGCGGCCTCGGAGTAGTACGCGCCGCCGCGCCTGTCCAGCAGGCCGGGCTTGGTGTCCACCGCCGGGTCCGCGTACATCTCCAGCAGTTCCGCCTCCATCGCGGCCACCTCGGCCGCGCGCGACGGCGAGGTCCGCTGCTCGGCCACCACGCGGTCGTGCTCGTAGAAGTACCGCAGGTAGTACGACGGCACGGCGCGCAGGTGGCGGACCAGCTCCACCGGCAGGCCGACGGACTCGGCGATCACCTCACCGTGCTCGTCCAGCAGGCGGGGCAGCACGTCGGCGCCGTCGAGCAGGACGGACCGTTCCCAGGAGAGGTGGTTGAGCCCGACGTGGCCGAGCGTGATCCGCTCGGGGGCCACGCCGAGCAGGGCGGCGAATCGGCGCTGGAACCCGATGGCCACGTTGCACAGCCCGATCGCCCGGTGGCCGGCGTCGAGCAGCGCCCGGGTGACGATGCCGACGGGGTTGGTGAAGTCGACGATCCACGCGCCGGGCGCGAGCGCGCGCACCTTCTCGGCGATGCCGAGCACCACCGGCACGGTCCGCAGGGCCTTGGCGAGACCCCCGGCCCCGGTGGTCTCCTGCCCGACGCAGCCGCATTCCAGCGGCAGGGTCTCGTCGACGTTCCTGGCGGCCTGGCCGCCGACGCGCAACTGCAGCAGCACCGCCCCGGCCCCGGCGACGCCGTCCTCCACGCGGGTGGCGGTGGTCAGCGCGGCGGGGTGCCC
>NZ_JBFAOO010000047.1:0-47232 GCF_040675265.1 Microbispora sp. NPDC049633 | reverse complement strand
GGCCCAGTCGGTGACGGCCTGCCCGGACAGCATGCGCACGGTGACGCGGTCGGCCCAGCCGTCGCACTCCACCCGCACGAGGCGGGGCAGGTAGTCGCGTCCCCGGATGCGCCGCCCGAGGCCGGAGACGACCATGACGGGTTGCCAGTGCCGCCGGTAGACGGCGACGAGCCGCCACCAGGCCAGCAGGGGCCAGCCGACCAACCGCAGGAACGAGGCCCGGTCCAGCAGCAGCCACGACAGCCCGGCCGAGGGCAGGAAAGCGGCCATGACCAGGGCCAGGCGCCAGCCGTACAGGGTCCAGATGACCCCGAAGGCGACCGGCACGGCCACCGCGACGGGATGCCGCACCACGAGGCGGACCAGGCCCGCGACGAGGCGCGACAGCCAGATCACGATGGTGACGATGGCGGGGGTTTGCATGACGGCCGGGCGGAAGACCACGGCCGTGTCCGGGGTGGTGGAGACGAGGTTGCGTGCCTCGTCGCCGGGAAGTTTCTTGAACATTAGGCTTGGTGTCCTCTCAGGCATTGGCGTGTGTGAGAGGTCGGGGGGCCGCTGGAATGCCAGTTCCAGCGGCCCCGCTCGCGTGTCAGGCCGCCGAGCCGGTGGCCTGAGCGTGTTCGGCGTGCATTCGCTCGCAGTCGGCCAGGTACCGCGCGGCGGCTTTGAAGATCTCCCGGGCGATGTCCAGGTCTGCGGCGGTGACCGGCCCGGCCGCCCCGGTGGTCGAGACAGTCACGTCCGCCTCGTCGGACTCCAGGACCAGGTACGGCCGTCCGGACTCCAGCACCCGCGCACGCGCCCGAGTGATCGAGGCGTAGAACGAGATGCTGATCCGGGGACGCTCGCCGGGGTCGATCGACATCGACAGGTGCGTATACGGCCGCCAGTTCACGCCGCCGCCTCCTTGCCGTTGCTGGCCGCCTTGGCGTGAGCGCGAGGAGCGCGCATTTCCCGAGCCCGAATCGAGTAGGCGAGCCGTCCGGACCCGTTGACGTACGGGGTCACGGTCAGTCCGTCGAACTCGACCGGCGTGAACGGCAGGCCCGCTACCGGAGCCGGGGGCACCGGCTGAACCGGAGCGAGGATCTTGACGGCCACGGTCTTCTGCGCCGCCTTCAGCGACGGGTCGGCGTCCATCACGGGGATCTGCCAGACGAGTTCTCCCGTCTGCTTGTCCCGTGCCTGGACGAACCGGCCGTTGCTCGACGCCTCGAAGTCCTTGACCGGCTCGACCTCGCCCACGGCGTAGCAGCCGTACGGGAAGATCTGGCCGAAGCTGATCGGAATGGGTCCCTGTAGAGCCATGATTACCGCCCTCCCTTCTTGCACGGCCAACCATCTTGACTGACCAAGTTGCTTCTCCATTAAGCACTGAACCCACTTGGCTAGTCAAGCAGTCCAAGTGGGTTCAGTCGGGAAAGTTGGATTACCTAATCGGGTAGGCGTCCTCAAGCTCGTGACGATCACCGGGAAGCACTGTCTCCACGACGGCCCAGGGCTTGCCCGTCGCGTCGCAGGCGACGGCATAGACGGCCAGCAGCGCGGCCGAGGTCTTGACGCCGAGGAGGTCGCGCTCCTCCTGAGTGGGGTTGCGTGCGGTCACGTGCTCGACGATGTGGTCCAGCTCGACCCCGGCCGCGGCTTCGACGTAGCGCCGTACGCCCTGCTTGAGATCGTCGGGCTCTGTCAGCGGGCTACCTTCGGCCACGTCAGCCGGCACCCAGGTGGAGGAGATCTCAGATGCTTCGTCGTCGCGGGTGACGAGGGTCTTGCGGAGGACGACCGGCGACTTGGGTGTGATGTTGAGGTAGGCCGCGATGCGGTTGGGGGCCGGCACCGGCCCGGCCGACAGCAGCGAGCTTCCGACCTGGGTCTCTTTGCGGTCGAGCAGTTCCCGGCCCGTGCGGACCTGCCGTCCGGAGGCGATGGCGGGACGGCCGCGTACGAATCGGCCCTTGCCCTGATGGGTGACGATCCATCCCTGATCTCGGAGTACGCCCAGCGCCTTGACCACCGTGGGCCGCGCCATGCCGAATTCGGCCATGAGTTGGTGTTCGCTCGGCAGCGGTGAGCCGGGCGGATATTCGCCTGATTCGATGCGCCGTTCAAGCTCGGCGATCAGTTGGGCGTACTTGGGAGGAGTGTATTCAAATGACATCAGAGCCCCGCATTCAACATGCCTGTCTAGGCAAGCAGGCTAGCAGTGCAGGTGTGTCGCGCGAAGGCCCATTGCCGACAGGAGCCCGTAACCCAAGGGCAGCGAAGCGCCGACCTTAACGGACCTCACCCGTCAGCAGGTCGAACCAGGTCGCCCAGCCCTGCCGGACCGGCCACCGGTGAGTTTCGGCGATCTCCGGTTCTTCGTCCTGGACGGTACGGCGGATGTAGGCCAGCCCGCCGGACTGACACAGTTCGTAGAACCTGGCCTGACAGTCGCAGGTCCAGGCCAGCACCAGGACCCGCCGCGCAGGTGTGGGCTTCCACCACTCCAGTTTCCGGAAGTAACCCCGACGGATGGGGACGTGTGCGCTATGCAGGCGGTCCGGCTCGTCGAGATCGTTCACGAGGCATCCCCCGCCAGGTACGGCGGACGGGGGTACTGCTGGCGCAGTTGCCCGTACCGGTGAGCCACCCGCCGAGCAGCGGTGACGACGTCGGAGGACGGGCCGAAGGCGTAGACGGGCCGCCCGCTGGTCGAGGTACGGCCCGAGCGCCAGCGGAACCAGCGGCCATCGGTCCACACGACCAGTTCGACCCAGACCGACACCAGCGCCAGCCCGTACCCCTCGTGGACGTCGGCGGCCACGCCGTACTGCTCCAGCTCCACACGCAGCCGCTCGGCGCACTGGGCAGCCGTAACGGCCAAGGGGCGACGGCCCGCCACGAGCCGATCGGCGCTCATGACGCCACCGCCCTACGGCCCGAGCCCGAGCACTCGAAACACTCGACCGTGGACAGCTCCACGATCACGCCGTTAAGCCGGTACTCGGCATCCGCCGACGCCCGCCGAACGAGCCGCCAGCCCTTCCCCCCGGCAGGCCCCGCACCTCTCCGTCTCCGTAACCATGGGGCAAGGGTCGTAATTGCTGGTCGCTCAACCCATCCCGCGCCGATATTCCGGCCGGGCATGCCGATATCCCTTGACGGGTTAACCCCAACCCGGAAGCTTGGAAATACAGGCAGTCAAGCAGACGCAAGGGGAAGCGCCTTATGCCCGCAGAAGCGGCGGAACCGGTCATGATCCCGCCTGACCTCTGGCAGCGCCCTGAAATGCTCGACGCCCTGAAGAAACGGAACATCGGGCAGGTTTTCCGGCTTATCAGGCAATATGCGGGCGTGAGTCAGACTCGCATTGGCATTGCCGTGAATCTCAGCCAGGGCAAGGTCAGCGAGATCATGCGCGGAAGCGCGCAGGTCACAGCGCTTGACGTGTTCGAGCGGATCGCCGATGGACTGCGCATGCCCGACCCGGCCCGGCTCGCTCTCGGACTCGCCCCCCGCTCATCCGGCAGTACCCACATCATCGAGGCCGCCTCATCCCGTCGCGCTATCCCTTCTCGGGATGGGATGCCAGCGAGTCAACTCCTTAGCGTCGAAGGCGTGGTGATCGGCCCGCGTCCAACTGACGACCTGTGGGATGTCGACCTTCTGACGCTGGCCTGGGTAGTGGGAAGGCTGGATGCCCGGATGGACCGACGAACGATGCTGCTCCTCGCGGCCGGAATGACCGCCGAAACCGCGGCCTCCATCGCGGACCCCTGGGAACGCCTTTCCCGTGCGCTGAAGGGACCGCAGATGCTCGACGACGACACGATCGAACGGCTAGAAGCGCGCACCATCGGCTTCCACCGGCTCGAATACGTCATGCCCGCCCGAGCCATCTACCAAGGGCTCACGACGCACATCAACGAGCTGAGCACCCTGCTTCAAAGCGGCCCGCCCGAGCGCTACCGGCGCCGCCTGGCGGCAACAGCCGGCGAAGCCGCAACGCTGGCGTCCTGGATCGCCTGGGACCTCAAGCAGCCCGCGCAATCGGCCTCATTCGAGCGCGTCGCCGCCCTGGCCGCCGAGGAGAGCGGACACCGCGTCATCCAGGCATGCACCTACGCCTACCGGTCGTACGCCACCACCGGCCCCGAGGCCGTCGAGCACATCCGACGCGCCCAGCAGTTCCTCCCGGCCGAAGGAGACGACGCGACCCGCGCATGGTTGCTCGCCCGAGAAGCCGAAGAGTTGGCCGCGCTCGGCGACGGCCAGGCGGTCGAACTGTTGCAGCGAGCCGAGGAAGCCCACACCCGAGCCCGGCCCCACCGAGAGCGCGCATGGACCGCTTTCTCGACGCCGGACGCATGGCAGCCTTCCAACTCTCGACCTACGTACGGCTCGGCGACGAACAGCACGTCACAGAGGCGGGCCAAGCCGCCCTTGCCGCTCTCGGCCAGGACGAGGACCAAAAGCGCGTGTCGGTCGTCTACACCGACATCGCACAGGCACAGCTCCAGATCGGCGATGTGAGCGAGGGAGTCGCCTACGCCCGCCGCGCCCTCGAAGCAGCCCAGCGCACCGAATCCACCTGGGGCATGCAGCACCTCGCCAAGGTGGAGAAGGCTCTCGCCGCCCGGCCAGACCATGCCGCCCGCGAACTACTCGGCGACATCCGCGCTACTCGCCGCGCTCTGGGGACGTCTCCCGCCTGATCCACTCCAAGTAGTCCGGCGTCCCCTGGACGATCGGCACCGCCACGATCTCAGGCACCTCGTACGAGTGCAGCTCACGGACGCACGCCGCGAGGTCCTCGAAGCGGTCAGCGGTTGTCTTCATGAGCAACAACCACTCCTCCGCCTGCTGAACGTCACCACTCCACCAGTAGGTAGAGGAGACCGGCGCGACCACCTGCGCGCATGCCGCCAGTCGGCGATTCACGACCGTCGAACAGATCATGTCTGCTTCCGCACGCTCGCTTACTGTCACCCGAACCTCGATGGGTCTCGCCACCCCAAACCTCCCTACATGATGTGGCCGCACGCGCTGCACGAGACACTGCATCGACTAGCCCTCGCAGGTAGCATCCGACAGAATGCCCGAACTTCAGCCCTTTCACTAGATACAGCGCATCAGGCTAGGAAAGGGGGCGCAGGTACCGAGAGAGCCTTCACGTCAATGCGACTCGAAGAGATCTTCGAGCTTAATAAGCTTAGCTTGCCAGGCTGTCACCGAAGATCGAAATTCCTCGTGAACCCAGTCGGGGATCTCATGAACGCCTGGTATGGGCAAATCTTTTAGCGTCCTATTCGCTTGCCGGCCATAGTTGTAGCGGTACTTATTCGCTCGAATGCACGCGCAATAGTACAGCTTTTCTGGCAGGCTGAGACTTACTCTTGGGCGAAGGTAGTAGAGATCCCGACCACTATAAAACGGCTCTAACTGCACAAAGGTCTCCAGGACCGATCCCCCAACAGCGACGGTAAGCACTCCCGCGGGAATCGGTTCGATCCCAACGACTCTGCGAACGCGAGCAGTGACCCCGTTGTTCTTGCTAGAGCGGGACACGAAGTTGATTCCATTGGGGTCTTCTGTGAGTCGATTGAGCTCCAGATTGACGCCGTATACGGGTTCGAAGATCTCGCTTAGTGTAGGCATTAGCTATCCTTATCCCGATTCCCGGCCATTTTCTCGATCCTCCCAGAGAGCAACTGATGGGAAAGGAAGTGCTCTACGTGATCGCGGTAGATGTCAGGCTTAAGCAACGAGTAGTCGGTGTCCATGTATGCTTCGGCGCACCACTCGTCGTCCGCAGTCACCTTTTTTACCACAGACCGCCCGGCGGCTACGGTCCTATCAAAGTATTCGGAGAGCCAACGCTCACGGATCTGTGGCCAGAGACCGTTCTGATCGATGCGCCCGAGATGCTTCGTCTTTACGAACCCGTCGTCCTTCCAATATCCAAACCATGTGCCACTGTTCTTGGTTCGGTGCGGCTTGTGTGCCGTAAATACCATTAGGCAGGTGATAGTGCCGACCGGATAAAAGAGCTCGTCTGGAAGTGACATTACTGCGTCAAGCGAGTGGTCTCGAAGGATGGCGCTCTTGTGTGTCGAGTTGCCAATGGCGCAACCCATGGGAAGAACCACTACCGCCTTACCGTTCGGGCCGAGACAGTCGAGTAGATGTTTTGTGAAACGAAGTTCATGTAGATCCGTATCACTTTGAGAGAAAGGGGGATTAAGAAGGCCTGCTGTGGCTCGGTGCTTCTTGATGGCAGCTGTTATGGCGGGGTCGAAGCAAGATCCCTGGTATAGGTTGGCCTTACCATCTCCGCGAAGAATCATGTTGGAGGCGGCGAGAGCGAACATGTTTGGTTGCTGCTCCACTCCAACCAAACCCCGACTCTTGATCCGATCCACCTCTGCTCTGCTCTGTGATTGCGAGATCATCCGATGCATAGCAGAGATGAGAAATCCCCCGGTACCAGCGCAGATATCTAGAACCACGCTAGCCTCGTCTACTTCAGCCAGCACTGAGGATATCTCGGTGATATGACGTGGCGTCAGCACGATGCCGAGAGCCTTCTTGTCGCCACCAGTGTATTTCAGGAACTCCCCATAGAATTTTCCTACAATGTCGAAGTCATGGTATATGCTGATAAACGGCCAAACTTTTTGGTGTAGCAGTTGGATGAGTTCGTGCAGAACTCCACGGGGGTAATCCTTCGTCGGCTTGCCCAGTTCGGGATGGACGGCAATACTCGAATAAGGCTGCACCATACTTTCCTTCTTCGCCTGCGGTAGGTGCGCCTCATTAACCTGATCTTGAATTGCGCGATACCATGCGCGCTGAAGATTCTCGGCCGGAGTTATAACACTGTAGCTGGTAGCGAAGGCCGTATCTCTCAGTGCGATGAGCGTGCCGCCAACCAGCAACGGCTTTTCGCTTTCGGTTAACTTTGCGTGGTCACGCATGAACTCATGAAGTTCACGCGAGAAGGCCATCAATTCCGTTTCGCGCAGACGCTGAATAGAAGGGTCAAATGTGGCATGCTCAATGTAGTCATCCCAGGCAAGGATTGACTCAATCTCCCTGCCCTGTCTGGTGACAAGCTTCTTGGGGGCGGGAGTGCCCTTTGTGAATAGGTAGGTTGTGATGAGGAGCTGGTCTTCCTCTTGCCCGCTCGCTCCGATGGCCACCACATTGAATTCTCTCGATAGGTGGGCGGCATAGTGCAAGGCTCCATCTACCGCATAGCGGTTTGCCCGCTTCTTTCTTTCCTCGGAGGGCAAGTCTATCTCTGCGGAGAACGCAGCCAGGGGATCTGTGCTGGAATGGTCATTAGCTGAAGCTTTACACTCTATTAGCACAAGAAAATCTGGCGCTGCTGTAGAGGTAATGATATATTCGGGATATCCCATTCCGGTTCCAGCCTTGCTGGCGTTTCGCAGAAGGCGCTTGACTGAATCAATAGTGCTCTTTTGCTCTTCGACTCTAACGCTGGTCTCGGGGTCGTAATATTCGTTCGCCCGAAGAAGTTCTCGAATGAATCCTTCGGTGATTCGCTCGTTACCCAAAGCGCTGCAACTCCTTATGGCTATCTTCGTGGGCATGAGATGTGCTAGCTACCGTGGACCGCGATGTTGACGGGGGCTCAGAGGCCGAGATAATAGCCAAGATTTTCTCTTACGCATAGCCTCTCTGCTCTGGGGCGGGCAGGCCGTGTTAGACGATCTGTGGGGCGATGGAAAGTCGGGCGGGCTTCCGTGCCTAGTCTCACCACACTCGCAGCTACTCCCACGACATGCGTAGCTGCCGAGTTGCTCTTGTAGGGATCAAGGGCGGCGCTCCGCGCCGCCTCGCGGCCCTGCGCCCGCTCGGCGGCCGGGCATGCGGCCTGGGGGCCGGTCCCGGCCGCCGGCAGCTCGGGCCGTCCGCCACACACCACCAGGCCGGAACCAACGCCACAGGCAATCGCGGGGGCCCGCCTACAACGCCCCGACCATCGACCGCTGACCTCTCAGCCGTCGGTGTCTTCCCCGCTTTCGGATCTCCCGTTCACCGCCCGGACCAGCCAGCGCAGGAGCAGCGCACCCACGAGCCAGAAAGCTGCGGCAACGACATGCACCGCCGTGATCTTCTGGGGGCCGTCAACGACAAGGTCCGAGAGCACATCCCACAGGCACCAACACGCTAAGAAGCATGTCCAGCCGAGCAGAACCCGGCGAGCCTCACGATCCCACTTCCTGCCTGCCACGCGACCCACCTCAGAGACCCCACGCACGGCAGAGCGATCACCGTCACGCGCATATTGTGCCTCCGGCGGGGGCGCTCCGGCTCCGGGATGCCGACCGGCCGGAGAACGCGGGCCGCAGGTGGCTGATGTAGAGCCCGCGCATCCCTCCTGCCATCGACCCGGGCAAGCCCAGCAGACCAGCTCCTACGGCTCAAGCCCGTCTGTGACCCTTGGCGTCCAATTGCCGAGGAACGGCGACCGGCTGACGTACACGCGAAGACGGGCTTGCGCCTCCGTCGCCGGCCTGCTGCTGCTCCGCAGCGGGTCGACGGCATACGGGATGCGCGGACGGGGGAGGAGCGTGCGAGCCCCGGGGGCTTGATCGCGGATCGCAGGGACGGAAGCCCTACCCGGGAAGCAGGGTGAAGGCGTGCACGTGCACGGGGCGGACCGCGGCGAAGTGGCGTACGTCGAGCGTGAACACCTCGTTGACCTTCAGGCGCTCGGCCACCGCGACGACCGAGGCGTCTACGGCGCCGAGGGGGAAGTCCGCGTAGCGTTCGACCAGCGCGGCGACTCTGGAGAGGTCAGGCTTGGTCAGCTCGACGAGCGTGAACACGTCCGACTCGAGAGCGTGGAGGAACGCGGCCTCCGGTGCGGCGCCGCCGAACCTGGAGATCATGTAGCAGACTTCGGCCGCGACGAAGCTGGGGATGAGGAGTTCTCGGCGCGCATCGTGGAGGCGCTTGAACTCGCCTACCAGCGCTCATGATCGGCATCGTCGGAGATCGTGGCGGCCACGAGCGGGCCGGTATCGACGACGATCACTCGCCCTGTCCGAAGCCCTCGGCAAGGATCTCTTCGGTACGGGCGGCCACATCCGAGCGGCCGGCACGGACGGAGCCGAAGAAGGCGGGCGGCCAGGAGTCGCTCTCGGCGTGCTCGGAGGAGTGAACCAGCCGCAGCGTGTGCGCGCGGATCTCGCGGAGCTGTTCTCCGGTGAGCTGGTCGACCAGCCGATGCATGTCCTCGTACTCTTCAGGGGCAGCAGCCGTCATGGCACCGAGTCTACGTGCTGAAACTGATCGTTTCCGAGCCGTGCAATATGCGTGCAATGATCTTGCGGACCAAGGCTGAGTAAGCCCGCTCCGGTGCAGGTCAAGAGCGTCGGGGAACCTGGAATGGTCACGAGCTGTAAAACCGCCGGCTCAGCCTACCCCGGTTCGAAACCCTGGACCTGCCACCAGCAGAACAGCAGCTCAGAGGCCCTCCGGGGCCTCTCTGTGCTTTCCGGACCTGTGCAGCCGTAGGCCACTCTGAGTCCTATCTGTGGCCGGTGCACCGAATGCGCGCACGCGGTGCCGCGGGCCGCACCGCGCTTTTCGGTCTTGTGAGAGCGACGAGATGAGCCCAAGAAACGGCGAGGTGCCCCGGCCGGCTTTCGGGGCCCTGCCTGTGCCGATCTTGCCTTACGCCGCCAGGGCGTCATCATCTGGTCGGTTGGCGATCTCCTGTTGGCCGTCGAGGCACTTCGCGTAGACCCGCAGGAGGACGTCGACGCTGTGCCCGGCGCGCTCGGCTACGTCGGGGGCCGAGATTCCGCGCCACACCGCAGTCGCCTCGCAGGCCCTTACGCCGCCTATGCTGATCGCTCATGGACGGCGTCCTTGGAACGGCCAGTACCGCGGGAGCCGTCTTCGCAGGCACCAACATCGACGACATCATCATCCTGACCGTGCTGTTCCTGTCGGCCCGCGCTAACGGGAAACCCCGTCCCTGGCAGATTGTCACCGGTCAATACGTCGGCATCACGGCCCTGGTCGCTGTCTCCGTCATCGCCGCCCTCGGCCTGACCATCATCCCCGACCAATGGGTCGGCCTGCTCGGCTTAGTTCCCCTCGCTCTGGGCGTCTGGGGCCTGATCAAAGCCATACGTGCCAAGAACTCCGACGACGAACCCCCATCGGCCGTCGCCTCCGGTCTCCTCTCGGTTGCGAGCGTCACCGTCGCCAACGGCGCGGACAACATCTCGGTCTACACGCCGATGTTCCGCACCATCGGCGTGAGCGCAACCCTGATCACCATCGCAATCTTCTCTGTCCTGGTCGCCCTGTGGTGCCTGGTCGGATCCTTGCTCGGCTCCCACAAGAAGATCATCGAGTTCGTCGAGCGCTACGGACACTGGCTCGTGCCATTCGTCTTCATCGCCATCGGCACAGTGATCGTGCTCGAATCCGGAGTGATCAGCCACCTGATCGACCTACTCTGACCTCAGAAAGCAGACGCCTCCGGCGGGGCCTCCGACTCCGGGATGCGGAGCTGGTGAGTGCGGCCTGTAGGTAACTGGGGTAGGAGTCCGGGCATCCGCTCTGCCGTCGACCGGCCATCCCCAGCAGTTGGGGTCCCCATGGCTGAAGCCCATCTGAGGCCCTTGGCGTCCAATTTTCGAGGAAGAAGGGCGACCGGCTTAGGTACACGCGAAGATTGCTCACTCGTCTCAGGGGGGCAAGGTCCGGGCAGAGGAGTAATCATGCGATTCTGCGCTTTGCGGGGTGGTGGGAACGTCGGCCCTTGTATCCGCCGGCTGCAGAGCGTGCCCTGTCGTTGGTGATCCATCAAGCGTTGATCGGTATTCGTTGCATGGTCACACTTCGCCGATCTGTCGGGGTGGATATCGGGGATCCGGGGACGAGCACGCGAGTGGCTGAACGCTTCACTGCGCCCGGGCGGGATGATCGGCTGACTACCGCCTCGGACGACGCCGAAAAATACCTTGGCATCCGTGAAATTGTCAGGGTCACCGCATAGCCTCGCATCGACTCCGATGCCGACAGCCGTAGAGGTGGTCATGGACAGCGAGGTTCTCTTCGGGACGGTGGCGCCCGTGATCCCCGTCCTCGATCTGGCTGCTGCACTCGAGCGTTACCGTCAGCTGGGGTTTTCGGTGCGGAAAGCCGAAGAGGACCCCAGGTACGGGTTCGTCGCCCGGGGGTCGATTTCGCTCCATCTGACCGAGTGGAATGAGCACGATCCTGCCCGTACCGCTGCGGCCGTCTACATATATGTCTCAGACGCCGATGCCGTGTACGCCGAATGGGCCGCGGCGGACGTCGCCGGCCGCCTCGGCGCACCTCGCGACACTCCGTACGGACTCCGGGAGTTCGCCTACATCGACCCTGACGGAACACTGCATCGCGTCGGCTCGCCCATGCCCTGATCCGATCACGTGCGTGGAGCCCGCGCCGCGGCAAGCTCCTCGATCTGCCGGACGACATGCTCTATCGGAGCGTTGGCGTCGATCTCCATGGTCGCGGTAGCCCGCAGCAGCGGCTCGACGACGCGCAGGTGCTCCAGGATCGCGTCTCGTTCCTCCGGCCGCTTGCCGTACGGATTGTTGGTCCGCTCTGCAACCCGGGCCAGCAGCACCTCGGCGGGTGCGCTCAGCAACACGACGTGGTCGAACAGCGGATAGAACGTGCCCTGGTTGCTCTTGCAGCCGGCCACGAACAGGGCGCCCTCCTCGTGGCCGGTGAGCAGCTCGGCGATCGCATCCTCGCGCCACACCCAGTCCGGCGACCCGTCAGGGAGGGTGACCCAGTGGCTCCAATGGCCGTAGTCCGTGTCCACGACCCGGTGCCCTCGTGAGCCCAGGATCTGTAGCGCGGTCGACTTGCCGGTTCCCGACATTCCGGTGATCAATATCTTGGCCGGCTTCATATCGGCGTCTACAGAGCCGTGGAGGCGGTGGTCTCCGGCACGAAGGCGATGCCGTCGAAGTGCTCGGAGAGCACAGTCGACGTGTAGCTGAGCTTGTAGGTGAACCGCCTCGCCACCGCGCCGTAGCTCCGCATGTAGAGGGAATCGCCGAGCCACTGCGCCACAGCCTCGGGCCGTGGCCCGCCCCGCAGGTCGACCACATACTCGCCCGGGGAGGCGGCGGCCAAGTGGCCCTCCACGATCGTGGGTTTGTGGACGAGTGGGACGCGGAAGGTGACCGGAGGCTTGGACGGATTCACCTTTCCGAACCGTGGTCGCCGGGCCCGGAACCGGCCTTCTCCGAACAGCACGCCGAGTGCGTAGTACGCCTCGCCGTGGCGCTGTGCGAGGTGCCGGCCCATGGCGGGCACCGACCCGCCGCTGTGACTGCCCTTCATGATGTGGCCGTTGTGCGCCAAGAGGGCGATCCTGGCGTTCGGGTCGGCCAGGAGCAGGTCGAGGTTGTCGGCGAGATAGCGGTCGCGGGCGACGCTCACGGTCTCGGCGGGGTCCGAATGCCGGAACGGCCGGCTCGAGAGGTCCGCGCTCTGCCGCACGATCCGCGCGTGCGCCAGCGCCTCATCCCGTTCGGGGCCGGAGGCCCGGCCGGTCAGGAAGTCCTCCACGCGGCGGGCGTCGGCTTCGATCCGCCGGTCCAGTGCTGGGCCGATGCCCAGGCGCTTGCCGGCGAGGGGAGCGAGGGGGTCGAGCAGGTCCGGCGCGTCATCGCCGAGGTAGGTACGCAGGGCCTCCAGCGAGGCCGCCGGGTGCTGCGGGTCGATCCCCACGAACCGGACCTTCTCCGCAGCGGTGCGGTTGTGGTCGCGCAGCCACTGGACGACCGCCAGCATCTCCTCGGTGTGCAACGTCCAGAAGCCCAGCCCGGCGAGCGCCTCGACCGGATCACCGGAGCCGCCCCGCACGTAGTCGTCCACGGCTCGGGACGCCGAGGCGCTGGCCTCCACCGCGAGTGTCGTGAAGCCCAGCTCCTCGACCAGGAACTCCAGCAGCCGGTGCCTGATCAGGAAGAACTCCCGGCTGCCATGGGTGGCCTCACCGACTCCCACCACCCGCACCCCGTCCAGCGCGGCGCGGAACGGCGCGAGGTCGGCGGTCCCGGCGCCTGGTTTCAGACCGTTCAACGGTATCGCTCGCGACTCGAGCCACTCCGCCACTCCGTTCTCCATGAAGATCCCCCACGGTCGGTCGGATGACGGTCAGAGACCCGTGACGGTGCTGCGGCGTTCGAGGAGGACGACGTCGCGCCAGCGGTCGTGGTGCCGGCCGATGTGGTGGCGGATGCCGACGACGCGGAAGCCGGCCTTCTCGTGCAGGCGCAGGCTGGCGGTGTTCTCGGGGAAGACGCCCGACTGGATGGTCCATACGCCCTCGGCCTCGGTGGACCGGATCAGGGCGTTCAGCAGCGCCAACCCGACTCCCCGGCCGGAGTGGGCCGGATCGACGTAGACGGAGTGCTCGACCACCCCGGCGTACACGCAGCGGCCGGAGACGGCGCTGACGGCGACCCAGCCGATCACCCGCCCGGTGGTGGTGTCCACGGCGACGTGCCGGTGGCGGGGCAGCTTCGCGGCGTCGAACGCCTGCCAGGTGGGGGCGGTGATCTCGAAGCTGGCGTCACCGCTGTCGAGCCCCGCTTGGTAGATGGCGAGGACCTGCGCGGCGTCGGCCTCCCGCATGTCCCGGATGTCATAGCCGGCGAACCCGGCGCGGTCGGTCACTTGCTGCCCCTCCTGGACGGCTTCCGGCTGAGGGAGTGGTCGCCGAGCCGGGCGGGGCGCCACATCCACAGCACTACCCCCACGAAGGCGATGGCGACCACCACGAAGAAGAGAACGTACGGGAAGGAGCGGCCTCCTTCCGCCGGCTCTTCGAGGGTCGCCGGTTCCACCACCGGAGCGATCCTGTCGATGAGGGCCTTCGCGGCCGCCTTGAGGTCGCCTGGGGGAGCGTGCCCGAGATCCGCCGTCCGGGTGACCTGGAGCAGGTCCTGCCGGATCCGGTCGCCCGCCGCGCTGTTGACGAGCACGACCAGCCTGCGCCGCGGAAGCGGCAGGCCCCGTGGATCAGGACGCCGGTAGCCCTCGTACGCGCTCACGCTCTCCGGAACGATCGCGGCGTCGGCGGAGTGCTCCGCGAGCCGGCGCGAGATCTCCTGGGCAGACTCGGGGCGCAACTGGACGCCCCAATCACGCAGCGCATTCAGCTGTTCCGCGCCGAGGGTGTCGCGAATGAGAACCTCCTCGCCCTTCTCGGGATGGTCGAGGAACCTCTCGGGCTTGATGTCGTCGTTGACGAGCAGGACGTCGGTGTCGGTCACCCGCAGGTCCGCCAGTTCGCTGAGGCCCAAGGCCTGGAGTTCTCCCCGCACGTCCCTGCCCGAGTACCGACCGCCGCTGACCGCCCGGAGGACGTCGAGGTCGTAGGCGATCGTCACGGTCGGCACGTCGGCGTGCGGCGTGACCGTCGCGGGATCGATCGTCTCGACGGCCGGGGCGTAGCCGTCGCGGCGGAGCATCTCGGCGAAGGCCTCGGCGGCGTACTGCTGCTCCGCGGGCGCCTGCACGACCACCGGCAGAGGGGAGAACTGCTCCGGGGAGGATTCGCCCGCGTCGCCCAGAGTGAGGAAGACGGTCACGACGGACACCACGACGAGCACGGCCGTTCCCGCCAGGGTCACCGTCAGACGCGCTCGCCGGTCCAGGCCCCGCCAGCTCCACCGGCGCTCGGGCGGCGGCTCGCCCAGCAGAGAGGTGAGCATCCGCCGGACGATCTCAGGTGTGCTGTCTGCACAAACGAGGGCGTCGGCCATGTCCTGGCTGGACTGCCTCCCCATCTCCTCGGGTGGAAAGGCCGCGTCCACGAGCCGTGCGTAGAGGCGGCTCGCGTCACTACGGGAGTCGATGACGCCGCGGAAGCAGTTGCGCTGGAGCAGGACCCGCTGGATGTGCTGCCGCGTCGTGGGGTTCGTGCCCGTTCGAGCCAGTTCCTCGACCGCGGCGCGGACGTCCGGGGCATAGCTGAGCGCGTCGGCCAGCGCCTCGATGAAGGCCTGCCCCGCGCCGTTCCGGTACGCCACCGTGGTGTCCGCGGGACCGGCGGGCAGGGCGGGAGGGGCGCCCGGCGGGGAGTGATCCGGCCCGGGTTCGATCTCGGGCACCGCGCTGCCGGACAGTTCGACCAGTTGGAGCACCCTGGGCCGGTCCTTCTCGAGGGACAGCGGCTCGGTGTCGCGGGCGAGCCTTGCGACCATCGTCGCCACGGGGACGTCGGATCGTGTGTAGAACTGGTAGCAGAGTTTCGAGGCCGTCTGGTCGCGGAGGCTCTCCGCCGGGTGCCCCCACACCACCGTCTGCCCTCCCTCGGGGGCGTACCGCGCGAACGACAGCTTGATGGTGTGCTCGGTCGTGCTGCTGGTCCAGGTGGCTGCGGTGAACCTGGTCCGCGTCCCGTACGGCAGCAGCGCCGCGACGGTGTCGACGAACCGCAGCCGGTCGATCATCGGGACGGCGTCGGCGCCCACCACGCACACCGGCCGGCCGTTCAGCAGCAGCGCCGCCGCCGAGAGTGCGTCCGGCCCGGGAGACACCGCCTCCGGGGCGTACGGGGGCACGTCGACGGTCAGCGGGGGCCGCGGCTCCAGCGGCAACGCGGCGAAGGCGGTGTAGAGCGCCGTGTACGACACGGGCCGATCGACGAGCTGCTCGTACGGCACGTAGAACCAGCGGGTGTAGGCGATCCTGCGGTTGGCGAAGTCGTGGTGACCGGACCACTCCCGGATCGCCAGGACCACATAGTGGGATATCTCCCCGTTCTCGCTGATCTTCGCGGTCCCGATCGTCACCTGTGGCAGGTCGACGGCGGTGCCCGCGGTGTAACGGTCCCTGAGCTTCTCGAACACCTCGTGATCGAGTCGTCCGTCGCTCCAGTTCAGTAGACCGTATTCGTCATAGCTGCCGGGCCGCTTGCCTTCCAGTGCCCACTCGAATCCGATCACCGGGAGCCGCCGGCGGCGAGGCGCTGCCCTAGCCACAGCATGGGCTCGACGACGTTGATGGGATGGACCTGTCCCCGGATGCGCAGGTCCTTGCCCGCCTCGGGCAGCAGGTTCTGGTAGTCGTGCCAGTCGAACGTCTTGGTCTGCGGCCGTACGTAGAAGCCGATCGACGAGGTGACGAAGAACTCGACGCGAGTGCGGTCGAAGAACTGGTCCAGGGCGTTGACGACCATGTCCGCGTTGCCGCTCGCGGACACTTCGCACAGCGCCCGGAACAGGTCCCGGGCGTCCTCGCTGCTCACGCGGGGAAATCCGTACTCGTCGTCCGGCGCGGGGTCGAGCAGGTTGAGTTTCTCCGCGGTCTCGAGCACACGGGGGTCGTCGAACTTGGTGATGCAGACGGCGACGTGATGGGGAAGCTTCCCGTCCCGGAGCTCGCCGGTCTCCAGCATCTTCTCGGCCAGGCGGGTGAGCGGCGGGTGCAGGTGATTGAAGGCGTCGCCGAGCTCGAATTCCCGGATGGGGTCGAAGAGGAAGACCAGGCCCCGGCTCTTCACCAGGTTGTCCATCAGGCGGCGTCGCGGGTCCTCGGCACTTCCGGAGCCGGTCCCCGTACGGAGGGGAGCCGCGCTGAACAGACCCCCGGGCGCGTCGACCATGCTGATGCCGATCTTCAGTGGCGGGGCGGGCCGGAGCCTGTGCCACCACCGGCGCTTGCGCCGCCCGGTCGGCCCGACCAGCGTCCAGCGGTAGTGCTCCAGGCTCTGGCTCGCCTCGGGGAAGACCTTCCCGCTCGACAGCGCGTTCGTTCTCTCGATGAGGTAGTCGGACGAGGCGGCGTCGGAGCCGATGATCTTCCAGTCGTCATTCCGCCGCATCAGCGCGATGTTCAGGGCGGCCAGAAGCGTGGTCTTGCCACTGCCCGGGGCGCCCCACATGGCGATGTCGTGTGCCGGTGGTCCCGGCGCCGGATCGGACTGCATGCCTGGTCTCACTCCGTCTCGTCGAGGAGGGGGAACGGGATGGGGAGGGCGGCGGGCGCGCTCAGCCCCAGGTCGGTGGCCAGCCCCCGGATGTCGAGGGCGTCGAGATGCGCGACGGCGTCCGCGCCGAGCCGGCGCCAGGCCGGGTGCGCGGAGGCGTCCCGGCGGTCGCAGATCGCGGCGAGCAGGGTGTCCGGCCGGTGCCGCACGCGACTCAGGAGCGACTGCCAGTCGTGCGGGTGCGGGCAGGGCAGGATCAACGACCGGTTCGCGCGCACCGGATGCGGCGGGCGGTCGCCGACCGTGAGCAGGACCGTGCGCATGTGTTCCGACGTCGAGAGCCGCCGGGCCACGGCGTCCAGCATGTCCTCCAGCTGCGCGGCGTGCGGGTAATAGGGATAGCCCTCGGTGATCGCGCCGCGATCCTCCAGCGGCTCCAGAGCGGCCAGAGCGTGCTCGGGCGCGACCTGCCAGGCGGCGACCTCCACCGGATGCTCTCCTGCCGACCGGTCGTCGTAGGAGTGCGCGCCGTACGTCACGAGGGAGACCCGCAGGAGGCCGGCCAGCTCGGTGGACAGGAAACTGACCACCTGGCGCACCCGGCTCAGCCGCTCCTCCACCTTCGCGTCCGGCCCGCACACCTCCACCGCGCAGATCAGATGCGTGGGTCCGGCCCGGGGCGGCAGCTGCGACGGCGCCGCGGCGACGAGGTCGCCCCAGTCGCGCGGGTCGCGCGTCAGCTCGCCCACGCCGGTGAACCGCACCTTTCCCGGCCGCACCAGCTCGGCCGTCAGCGGGTAACGCCCGGGGGTGAGCCTGGCGCTGTGCACCGACAGCAGCCTGGGCTCGCGGCCCTGCCAGGTGACCACGGCGAACGCGGTGCCGTACTCGTCGCCGGGCTCGCAGCGGACGGTCACCTCGGCCCGGGTGCCGGGGACGGCGCCGATCGGGAACAGCTGCTTGCTCCCCAGCCGCAGTCGCCCGTCCGGGTGGTCGGCACGCATCACGACCAGGTCGTACGACCGCGTCAGCGGGTCGGAGGCCAGGACGTCCTCGACGACCGCGGTGACCGGCCCGTCGACGGGGTGGACGGCGGCGGGCCGCGCCTCGCTCAGCCAGCCGAGCACCCGGCTCGCCTCCGCGCCGTCCGGGAACGAGCAGGCGAGGACGACCTCGTCGGCGGACGGCAGGTCGGCGGCCCGTAGCACGGCCTGCCGGGGAGACTCCTCTGCCCACCCGTGCTCGGAGGCCAGTTCGCTCCATGACAGGGACCAGTAGTGGCAGCGAGGTCTGCCGTTGTCGTCCCGATGGATCTGGAAGACGGTCATTGCGTCGGCTGCGACCTCGACGATCGTGAGGCGGCCGGTGGCGGTGAGCCCCGCAACGGCCCGGGCGACGGCCTTGCGAAGCAGAGCCTTGTCGGGCTCTGGCACGAATCCTCCGGTTATCGTCCTATTTGTCGCCCACGTCCTTTTATGTCTAGTCGGCAACTACGAAGAGACGACTTGTCATAACGCTAGGCTTCTTGTTGTGTCGTTGCGTCGAATCATTGTCAATTTCCCGCAATCACACGACAGGGATCTACGATAGCCCGCGTCGCGTGCGTTATGCCAGGTTGCGATATGGCGCTCCAGGTGGGGGCCGCGTAGGCGAGGAGAAACATGAGACGGTTTCTGATTGCGCTGTCCGGAGCGCGGCCGGAGGTGCTCCAACGGTGCCCGACGGAGTACGGGAAGTTCGAGGGCATCGGCGGCGCCGTGCTCACCACGGCCGTCCTCGCGGTGGTCTCGATGACGTTCGCCCTGAACAGCGCCCTGGGCGTCAACGTCGTCCTGGCGGTCATCGCGGCGCTCGTCTGGGGCTTGATGATCCTGAGCCTCGACCGCTGGCTGGTCACCACGATGAGGGCGGACGCCCCGCGCCGCTGGCCGCTGGCCGTTCCGCGCGTTCTCATGGCACTCCTGCTCGGTTTCGTCATCTCCACGCCATTGGTGCTGCAGATTTTCCGGTCCGAGATTGATGCTCAAATCGTGCAAATCAAGCAGCGGCGTGCGGACACGTTCGTCGCGCAGCAGCAGCAGGGCAACGTCGGCAAGGACGTCGGCCAGCTCCGCAAGGAGGTGGCGGATCTGGAGAAGGTCATCTCCTCCGGCGGCGACGTGCCCATCGACACCGAACAGGACCCGGCCGTCAAGGCGTTGACCGTCGAGCGCGCCAGACAGCAGAAACTGGCCGACAAGCACTACGACGAGTGGCAGTGCCAGCTGTACGGGGGACCCTCGTGCCCGAAGAAGGGCGACGGTCCTCTCGCACAGGACAGCCGGCGCGCGTACGAGAAGGACAAGCGGCGCATCGACCTGATCAACCGGCAGATCGAGAACCGCAAGCGAGAGTTGAGCGCGAGCAGCGAGGAGGCCAAGCAGGCCCGCCTCGCCAGCGCGCAGGAGGCCCTGCCCAAGGCGAAGGCGCAGCTCGACGCGGGGATCAAACGGCAGGCGGACCTCCAGGCGTCCTTCGACGCGGAGAACATGGCGACCAACGGTCTGCTCATCCGCATCCAGGCGCTGAACGAGATCACCGGCAAGGATCCCAGCCTCAGCGTCACCCGTCTGCTGCTGTTCCTGCTGTTCCTCCTGATCGAGTGCCTGCCGATCGCGGTAAAGCTGATGCAGCGGCCGGGCAACTACGAGAAGGTCCTCGCGCTGGCCGAGAAGCACGAGTTCCGCGACGCGCGGGGCACTTTCGCCTCCCCCGGCATGTCCGGTCCCGGTACGTCCGTCCCGCCCTCGGCCCGCTCCCAGGACGTCTGGCGCATCTGGTCCCGTACGGGCGAAACGGGTCCCCAGCCGGTCGTGGACGTCTCCGGGGACGGCGCGCCGTACCCGGCGGGCCCGACCGGCACCCGCGCGGAGACCGTCGGCGAGACCGACGTGTACGACTCGCTGGAGGACCAGGAGCTGAGACGGATGCCGGACGACAGGACCATGCGGGTGCCGCGGGCCGGCGCCGAGCGTCACGGGGGAGTCGAGCTGCTGCCCGATGACGACTGACGCTCCCATGGCGAGTCCGGGGCGCGTGATCAGGGACCGTTACGAGCTGAGGTCCCAGCTCGGCCGTGGCGGCATGGGCACGGTCTGGCTCGCGAAGGACAGGATGCTCGGCCGGCTCGTCGCGCTCAAGGAAGTCGCGCTGACGCCGTACGGCGAGAGCATCGAGGTCCAGCGGGCGAGGGCGCTGCGGGAGGCTCGGTCGCTGGCCCGAATCAGGCATCCCGCGATCGCCGGGATCTACGACGTCTTCGAGGAGGGCGGCTCGCCGTGGATCGTCATGGTCCACATCGAGGGCGGCTCCCTGGACGACCTGATCCGGCGGCGGCGGTTGTCCGAGCGCGAGATCGCCACCATGGGACGCGAGGTGCTGGCCGGGCTGACGGCCGCGCACGCCGCGCACGTGCTGCACCGCGACGTCAAGCCGGCCAACATCGTCGTGGGGCACGACGGCAAGGCGGTCCTGGTCGACTTCGGCATCGCCCACATCGCCGGCGAGAGCGGGCTCACCTCACGCAGCACCCTGCTCGGCACCTCGGAGTTCATGGCGCCGGAGCGGATCGACGGGCGTACGGTGGGACCGGCCGCCGATCTGTGGTCGCTCGGCATCACGTTCTTCTGCGCGCTGGAAGGCTACTCGCCCTTCCGCCGGGAGAACCCCTACGCGACCGTGCACGCCGTCTGCAACGACGATCTCCCGCGGCCTCGTCACCCCGGGCCGCTGTACGACGTGATCGCCGGGCTGCTCAGGAAGGAGCCCGGTCTCCGGACGGGAGCGGCCGAACTCGACCGCCGGTTGGCGGCGATCCTCGCCCCGCCGCCGTCCCCGCCGCCGAGGCGGCCGCCACACTCACCGCCACCCGCACCGCAGCAGCAGCGACAGCCGCCGTCGCCGCCGCGCGGCTCTTCCCCGTACGGTTCCTCACGCGGCACCGCCGCTGCGCTGGCCGCGATGACGCCCGGCGCGGCCGGACAGGCGCTGGACGCCATGGCGGGCGATCCCTCCCGGGCGGCCGAGGTGCTGGCCCTGCTGCCGCCGGATCAGGCGGGACGGGCGGTCGGCCACATGACCGCGGCGGGAGCGGCCGCGCTGCTGCGGCAACTGCCCGCGAGCCGGGGCGCGAGCATCCTGGCGGACGTCCCCGATCGGGTCGCCGCGGACATCCTCAACGCGCTCGGCGTCACGCCCGCCGCGGTCCGGCTGGTCGAGGCGATGACGACCCGGCGGGCCCGGCAGGTGCTGGAGTACGTGCCGCCGCCGGTCACCGCGGCCCTGCTCCGGGCGACCACGGACGGCCGCGCCGAGCGCCTTCTGGCCGGGCTCAGCCCCGCCGTACGCGCCCAGATCGCCATCGCCGACTGAACGCAGGGGTGTACGGGGTCGCGGCGGTGAGCCAGGGCAGGGCGTGACCGGACACCGGTGAGGGTGCTGTTTCGATCAGTCGTTCACCAGCGTCAGATTCGCGCGCCCGTCGCCGTCGTAGCGGTATCGGAGACGGATCTGATCACCCGGTACGACCTCGATCTCGGAAGACAGGGCCCAGCAGGCGGTGAACCAGTGGCTCCGCTCGTCCCCATGCCAGGGGGCGGTCGACATGGACACGCTGGGGGACATCCGCGCCTCGAAGTAGAGAACGGCGCCGGAGACGGTGCCTCGCTGGGAGGCGGTGAGAGTCACGTCCCCCTCGAACACGCGGGCGTCCTCCCGGAGGTCGATCCTGCTGAGCGGGTGAGGATCCGACATCCGCTGCCACTGCCGGACGGTCTCCGGTCTCTCGTAGAACCCCGCGACCCGCTCTCGGTCGGCCCGCAGCATCGGGGAGAAGTCGATGCCGTATCGGCTCTGCCATCGCTCGATCTGCCGGGGGAGGATGCGCTGTTGCCCCACGATGCTCTCGGGCATGTTCACCAGGTACAGATAGGTGTCGAACGACGAGGGGATCAGCCGGGCGTCCGGTGTGAGCAGACGCTCCCTGGCGTCCTGGACCGACTCCCAGATGACCATGTCCAGGGCTTCGTTGCCCACGATGTCGGTGGTCAGGACGGTGGCGGGCTCGGGCAGCTCGGTCGTGCTGGACCAGCCCTTGACGAAGGTCATGCGGTCTGCGACGCCGTTGGCCTTGGCAACCTCGGCGGCGAGGTCGCCGCTTCTCGCCGGCTCGATCGCGTAGACGTGCCTGGCGCCGGCCTTTGCGGAGGCGATGGCCAGGATCCCCGAGCCTGAGCCGAGATCGAGCACGACGTCGTCAGGAGTCACCACCTCGTTTATCGCCCGGATGAACGTAGCCTTCCTGACCGGGTCTTCCAGGATGCGGATGTTCAGGTGGGCCAGCCCGTACCCTCCTGTCGGGAACATCAGCGGGGTGTAGCCTTTGGGCGGATCCTCGGTGAGGATGCCGGCACTCACCATCATGCTGAGCGTCGTCAGCGTCTCCTCCACCGCACGGCGTCCCTTGAGCCGCGGTCCGAGGCGCCGCATGCACTCTGCGACAGACGTCGGGGCATGGAATACGTCGAGCAGCCCGAGAGCGTGCTGGCCGAACTCCCACACACGCTGATCGTGATGGACGCGGACCAGGTTCGCGCTCTCCAGCTCCATGTAGAGTTCGGGCACACGCTGCAACAGAGTGTCGGCCTTCAGCATCAGTCAGCTCCTTGGGGAGATTGTTTTCCTGGACGTGCCGCCAGCGCCTGCGCGATCGCGGTGATCAATGGCCGCCGGAAGTCGCCGAGGGATCCCAATTCCGTTTCTCCGGTGGCGAACGCGGCGCCGTCCCCCGGTTCCACCACCCGATAACCGTCCTCACGCAGCCGGACGACGTTCCGCTGGACCGCGGGTTTCTCCCACATGACCTGGTTCATGGCAGGAACGAGGACGACCGGGCAGGTGGCCGCAAGGAGAATCGAGGTCAGTAGGTCGTCGGCGATGCCGTTGGCCACTTTCCCGAGGAAGTTCGCCGTGGCGGGAAGGACCGCGATGGCCTCGGCCCAGCCGGCCATCGTCACGTGCGAGTCGCGGCCGGCCGGTAGGTCGTCCCAGTTGGAGAACGTCTCACACGGGGCAACCGCTCTCAGCGACTCCTCGGTGATGAACCGCCGGGCCATTCCGGTCAGCACCACACGGACCTCGGTCACGCCGAGTTTGAGGCTGAGCCAGGGAAGGAGATGCGGGACGGTGAGGGACGACACCGAGCCGCAGACACCGAGCAGGAGTCTCAGCTGCCCCTGCGGCGGAGGAGTCGTCACGGGGCTGTCACCTCGCAGAGGACCAGCCACTGCTTCTCCACCTGCGGCAGGACGTCGCACAGGGCGTCGTCCGGTCCGAAGGCCCAGGTCGCCTGTGCGTAATGGTCGATCACCCTTCGCGCCGTGAGCACGTTCAGCCGCTCGCGCTCGGCGGTGTCCAGCGGATGGCCCGCAGACGCCTGGTACCGGGCGAGGAATGCTTCGAGATGCCTGCGGAGAAGCGGTGCGTCCATGTCCGCCAGCCCGGCCGCCTCCAGCAACTCGCCCAGGAGATAGGCGACATCGCTCGAGGGGTCTCCGACACCGGCTTCCCGCCATCCGAGGATGACCACCGGCGACGTGAGGGCGATCACGCCGGTCGAGAACCTGCCGTGGACGACTGACAGCCGTCGCGGTGGCGGGCACGAGCCGTCGGCCGCGCCCGACATCAGCGGGGACAGGTGCAGCGGCAGTCGCTTCGCGGCCTCCCGTATTCCCGCCGAGGCCTCGTTGTCCGACGCGATCCAGGCGGTGGCCGTCGCCCGGTCCGGCAGGGCCTGCGCCACCTGGTCCACCGGGAGCCGGTGCAGCGCCCCCAGAAAAGAGGCCAGGCCCTCCAGCACGTCGCGCCACCAGGTCTCCTCCCCGGCGAACCTCCGGTCGAAGAGCCGGTCGCACAGCAGTCCGGGGGTGGGCAGGGCGCTCCAGACCGCCAGATCGTTACCGTGCACACGAGGGGGCGCGGCGATCGCGCCGACCCGCGGCACGATCCGAAACAGAGCGGCGATGCCAGAATTGTCCAGATAAACGCCGCCGGGTCTTTGCAGGTGCTCGGCCCATCGATACCCGTTCCGCGTTCTCGCGCAGATCCTGTGGACGAAAGGGCCACGTATCGACCGGGTCGCTTTCCTATCTGTCATGTGAACGGGCTTTCCTGAATCCGATGAACCGTCAGGTTCATCACCTGCTCGCGCCAATGCCGCATTGCATTGCCGCAGTTGCCGATCTCGCAGACAGCCTAGGTGGCGGATATTTCGCTATCAAGCGACACATTCGCAAAAGTGTCGCATATGCGACGCAAAGGAGAGTAGTGCCTATTGTGGGCATTGCTGCCGCAAAATAACCTGACACTCGGTCGACACCTACATGAAGGAGGGCAACAATGTCCGAAGTCACAGTCGACGAGGCTCTGGTCGCAGAGCTCATGGGCCGGGTCGAGGAGGACGACGTCCAGAGCATCGACATCGAGTCCGTCGACGTGTCGTTCTCCGAGCTCGCCGGCATCAGCGCGGAGGAACTGCAGCGGTTCCTCGAGGACAAGGTCGGCGTCTCCCCCGACGAGAGCATCCAGGGCACCTTCACCGGAGCGCTCGTCACCCCCGCCACACACTGCTGAGACGGTCGACGGCTGAAGCATCGATGAACCCTTCTCCAGAAGATCTACTGCGTGCCCGGACGCTGGGGTTCCTGATTCCGCGTCCGGGCGCGCGTCCGTCGCCGCGCGCGGATGACGATCACCTGTTCACCGCCGAGTCGGTCGGGCGCATCCTCCGCTCGGCGGGACACCCCGTTCATGACGTGACCTCCGTGGTGCGCTGCATCTCGCGGCGGCGCGTGGCCCTGGCGCGACTGGCGGACGACTCACATGTGCTGCTGAAGTGGCCGGATGAGGACATCGACGTCCAGAACGACTATGAACCCACCATGCTGGGGCTGCTGGACGAGCTGCGGCTTCCTCCGCGGGTGAGGGCGTCCATCCCCCGGATCCTGACGGTGGACCCGTGGGCCCGAGTGGTCGTCGTCGACGCGGTCGCCCCGTGCCCCAGCCTGCACGACATGCTCAAAGAGGAAAACCGGCTGCCGGAGCCGTGTCTGACTGCCCTGGCCCGGGTTCTCGTCGCCCTGCACGGCATCCCGGTCGAGGGGATCAGGGACAGGTACGAGGACCGGAGGCTGGGCCCTCCGGTGCCGCGCGACACGGTCGTGAGCACGTGGGAGTACGTCCACGGCTGCGGCCTGGAATTCGACGACTATCTGAGGGCCATGCAGGAACTGGAACCGAGTTTCCGGGATCTGCACGACCAGTGGGCTCCCAGCAGCCTCATCCATTTCGACCTGGGGGGAGACAACGTCCTCTTCCCGGCGGAACGGCCGGAAGGAGCGCTGCCGGTCAGGCTCATCGACTGGGAGCTCGCGGGATTCGGCGACCCGATGTACGACGTCGGTTTCCTGGTGGGACAGCTGTTCGTCGGCCATATGCGGCGCGTGCGGTTCTCCATCGGAGACTCCGGCTGGCTGCCGCGGTTGCAGGCCGACGTACGCGCGTTCCTGCGGGCTTATTCGGCCGGCGCGCCGATGTCCGCCGAGCAGCTGAACAGAGCGGTGCAGTACGCCGGCATAGCACTGCTCGTGCATGCCACGGTCAGGCTTCAGCAACTCGGCGGACTGGGCAGGATCGGCTATCTCTGCCTGCATTTCGGCAAGCGCTTCGTGCAGTTTCCCAACGTCGTTTCCACGCTGCTCATCGGCGCGGCCGGAAAAGTAGGGGGGCCGGATGAACGTTTACGAGAAGATCTTCTGGCGAATAGCGCAGGAAATTGAGATCCTGGACTCCGCCACTTTCCGGCATCCCGAGTTCGGCACCCTGGAACCGCCGAGGGATCTGGACGTCGATCCGGAGCGCCCGGTTCTGGCGCACCTGCACCGGTTGATCTACCTCACTTACTACGCCGGCGACTATTTCGCCGCGGAGCTGTTTCTGCGGGGTGGTCGCCGTGCGGCGTCGCTGCAGGGACACGAGGACTACGAACTCGTCAGCCGCATCCAGGCCGCCGACGCTGGGCGGGGACAGGTGCAGGACGGCTGGGTCGTCCGGAGCAGGCGGGGCCGCGATTACCTCGTCACCAAGGACGCCCTGACGCTGCGGGCGGCACCGGAGGAGCTGATCGCCGAGGGGCCGCTGACAGAGGGAGCGGAGGTCGCGCTGCGCCTGCCGTCGGGCCGGCCCTACCTGCTGCTGGGGTGGTACACGATCTTCGGTGACCACGGTGGGCTGGACGGGAGGGCGGACGGGCTCGTCCGTCTCTATCTGACGCTGGCGGACGCCGATGCGGCGCCGGAACTGGTCCACGCCATCACTCGGGCCCTGAACGACCTGCATGTCCCCTTCCAGTTGAAACTAGTGAACAACCAGGAGGCGTTCGAACGCCGGGACGCTTTCGTTGTCTACATCGGCGCGGGAGCCTGGGAGCGTCATCGGACTGTGATCGAGGAGATCCATCGCAGCCGGGAGAACCGCTTCCGCGACGACCACCCCTGTTTCGCGCTCAGACTGGCCCGGGGCTTCTCCTTCGCGCAGGAGCCCGAAATCGAGGGACAGCGCACGAGCTTCGGCCTGCACCGCTGCCAGCTCGTGGCGGAGGGACTGGTGCGCGCGTACGAGGAAGGCCGCCACTCGCCGCGCGAGCGCTTCCTGTCGATCAAGGAGAGGTACGTCGAGGAGGGTCTCGACATCCGTCGCCCCTATCTCAACGCGCCCGGGAGCCGGAAGACGTCGAGTCTCGTCGGCGCATAGGACGATCCAAGAGGAGGAAGCATGCGCCTTCGCAGGCATATTCCGAAGATCAACGGGACCGGAGCGCACCGTGAGGTGAGTTCGGAGGTCACATGGGACCGGGTGCGGCCGCACCTGCGCCGGGCCGGTATCACGCGTGTCGCCGACATCACGTGGCTGGACCGGGTCGGAATACCCGTCTACAACGCGATTTCACCGCGTTCGCACGACGTGATCTCCGTGTACAACGGCAAGGGCGCCCGGCCGATCGACGCCATGACGTCGGCCGTCATGGAGGGGATCGAGAGATTCTCCGCCTGGCTTCCCGTTCGTCCCGCGGCCATCGCCTCCTACGAGGAGTTGTCGGCGCAGGGGCGCCCGGTGCTCAACCCGAGGGACTACAACCTGAAGTTGTCCCGCCATTACCGGGATGACGCGCCCATCTCCTGGGTGGAAGGGTTCGACCTGCTCAACGAAGAATCGGTCCTCGTGCCGCAGGACGGCGCGGTCTACAACATGAAGATGCACGAGCCGCCCACCTACGAGATCTCCACCACGAACGGGCTGGCATCGGGGAACAGCCTGGAGGAGGCCATCTGCCACGCGCTCTGCGAGGTGATCGAACGGGACTCGATCACCATCGCGGAGCTGCTCAGCAGCCAGCTCTCCCAGGTGCTGGAGAAGGGCCTGCACGTCGAGCGGCAGCCGGCCGCGATCTTCGAGCGGCTCAAGGAGCTGCACCCCCATCTCGACATGGAGAGTCTGCCGCCGCGGGTGCAGGCGCTCGTCCAGCAGTTCCACACCGCCGGCATCGAGATGCGGCTGATCAACATCACCACCGACCTCGGGGTGGCCAGCTTCATGGCGGCGACGGCCGAGGACCTGGGGCCGACGGTGTCGCAGGGGCACGGCGGCTTCGGTACGCACCCCGACGCGGAGGTCGCGCTGCTGAGAGCCATCTCGGAGTGCGCGCAGGGCAGAGCCGTCGACATCCAGGCGATGCGGGAGGACATCAGCCTCCCCGGTGAGGACGTTCCAAGGCACCTGTACCACGTACGCAGGTCGTCCACCCTCGACAAGGGCGGATGGGCGTGGCGGCCGGTCGGCGCGCGCGTCCGGATGTCCGACATCCCTTCCCGGCCGAGCGAGGACATCATCGCGGACATCGAGTTCATGCTCGGCAGGCTCCGCTCCTGTGGGATACGGCGCGCGGTGGTCGTGGACCTCTCTCCTCCGGGGATTCCGGTGAACGTGGTGCGTCTGCTCGTGCCGCACCTCGAATCGTGGGGAGTCGACTACAGCAAGCTGGGGGAACGAGGCGCCGGAGCCTGGACGAGGGCGCTCAACGAGTTGGCGGAGAAAAAGCGTGACCTCGCGGTTACCGTCTGATCGAGGAGTCTTCAATGACAGCCGTGGTGTTCGCGGGCCCAAGCCTCCGGCGGGAGTCGGTTCCGGACCGGCGGGACATCGAGATCCTGCCACCGATCCAGCGGGGCGACATCGACGCACTCCTCGCCCGTGACATGCCTCCGACCGTAATCGGCATCGTCGACGGCCGCTTCATGCAGAGTCTGTCGATCTCTCCCAAGGAGGTGCTGAAAGCGATCGACCAAGGGATCCACCTGCTCGGCTCGTCCAGTATGGGCGCGCTCCGAGCGGTGGAGTGCGCGCCGTACGGGATGCACGGCGTCGGAAAGATCTTCGAGGAGTATCTGTCGGGCCGCGTCGACGCGGACGACGAGGTGGCGATGATCTACTCGGAGGGCGACTTCCTGCCGATCTCCGAGCCGATGATCAACCTGAGATTCGCCGTGAAAGCGGGAGTGTCCGCAGGCGCCTTCGAGGAGCACACGGGGGAGGTCTTCCTGCGTGCGGCCAAGGCGCTCTACTTCCCGGAGCGGACGGTCGACCGAGTGCTGCGGCTGACGGCCGGAGAGGTGACCGCGAAAGAGCATCGCAGGATCGGGGAGTTCCTCGCGTCCTCCGCGCCCGACACCAAGAGCGAGGACGCGGCGACTCTGATGGCCAGGGTCGTGGAGTTCCTGCCTCCAGCCGCGCCGGCGCCCTCGGACGAAGGCGCCTGGTCGTGACGCCGCTCGACCAGGAGAAACTCTCGATGCTCGGGAGCGAGGGTTTCTGCCTCCCGGTGGACCTTCTCACGCCGGAGGAGGCGGCGGAGATCCTCCGGGAGGTGCGGAGGTACGAGAGCCTCGCCACCAGGGTGGGCGGCGTCCTCGGCCATCACTGGACGTTTCCGAAGAGCCACTTGGTCGCGGGATGGGCCGATCGCCTCGTGCACGACAGCCGTGTCCTGGCGGTCGCGGAGCAGGTGCTCGGACCCGACCTGCTCGTCTGGGCCACGAGCCTGTTCCTCAGGAAGGCCGCAAGCCCCGGAGAGCTCGCCTGGCACCAGGACGCTCCGTACTACGGCTGGGACGGATTCGACGGGAGAGCGGTGCGCATGTGGATAGCGCTCACCGACACCCACCGCGGCAACGGCACGATGCGGTACGCGCCGCGCACCCACGGGAGCGGTCTCATGCCGCACAGCTACCGAGGGTCCGGCGTGTCGGCTCTCATGCGGGGAGAGGAAGTCGATTTCAACGTGGACGACGAGACAGCGGTGGACGTGACGCTGACCGCGGGCCAGTGCTCGCTGCACCTGCCGACGACGATCCACAGTTCCGGCCCCAACGTGAGCCGGTCCGACCGGGTCTGCTTCGCCATCGACTTCATCCGGCCCGAGGTACGGCCTCTGGGCGGCCCCGACAGCGCTCTCCTCGTACGGGGCTCCGACACGTCGGGTCACTACGAACTCGAACCCAGGCTCGCCGAGGAGTTCGGCGCCGCAGCCCTCAAGGCGTTCGCCCGTGCGACGAGGATCCGGCACGGCAGGATGGTCACCGTCATGCGCGCCGGTCACGATTCCGGTGCCCGCGCCGTGTAGGCGGTGCGGATCGCGTTGCTTCCTTTCCGAACACCCTGGACCGCCCGGCCCGCCGATGGGCCGGGCATGCCGAACTCCGTGGATCTCACCGCCTGGTTTCCACCGGTGGTGAACCAGCGCACCGTTCCTTTGTGCACCGCCGCCGTGGCCGCCGGAATCGCCGGCTTCTACGCGCGCCGCAATGGAGAACGGGATTTCACCCCCTCCGTCCTGTTCAATTACCGCACCTCCCGCCTCATCATGGGAGACAGGAACAGGGCGGGATCCACGCTGCTCCGGAGCTTCGACGCGTGGAACAGATTCGGCATGCTCGAAGAGGAGGAATGGCCTTTCACGGAGGACCGCGCGAACACCGACCCGCCGCCCCGATGCTTCCGCCGGGCGGCGGCCCGGCGGGGGATAGAGTACGACTGCGTTTTCCGGGACGCCATGCCGGTGGAGTCGCGCCTGCGCCTGCTGAAGGAATTCCTCGTCGGCGGGGTTCCGGTGGCGGTCGACATTCCCCTGCACCCGGTTCAGATGTCCTCGTTCCGGACCCACGTCATGCCGTTGCCGCCCAAGGACGCGAAGAAATACGGACGGCATGTGGTGGTCATCGCCGGATATGACGACCGGCCGCGCGGAGAGGATGCGGCCGGCGCCTTTCTGATACGGAACAGTTGGGGATCCGGGTGGGCGGCGGACGGGTACGGGTGGCTGCCGTACTCCTACCTGAACGACCACTTGATCAGGGAGGCGTGGGTGGTGTCCGAGAAGAGATGGACGGAGTATCCCGTTGAGACCTGAGGGCGGATCCCTGACGGCGAGGCTGGCGTCGGCGGGGCGGTGGCTGATTCCCGCCGTACTCGCGATCGAGTTGCTGCTTCTGGTGACCGGGGTGATCGATTTCGGCACCGGCGTCCGGATCGTGCTGGTCGTCGAGTTGTCGCTACTCGGGCTCGTCCTGCTGCAGGCGAGATTGGCGTGGTCCATCTACCGCGACGCGCGGGCGGACGGGCGTGACGAGATCGGAGCCGCCGGTACGGCGCTCGACGCGGTGCTGCCCGCGCCGGCCGCCGCCGTCTTCAAGCAGGATCTGCTTCTGTGGCGTGCGCTGTACCTGGCGGTCCGCCGCAAGAAGGACCTCGGCGCGGATGAGGTGGCCGTTGCCTACGGCGCGGAAGTCCGCACGATCATGTGGCTGGTGATGGTGGTCGACGGCGTGCTGCTCGTGGTCGTCCACCTCGCTCTTCCCTGGCCGACGATGCGCACGGTCCTGCTCGTGCTGAGCGTCCTCGGACTGCTGTGGCTGGCCGGCTTCCTGGCGACCCTGCACGTCTATCCGCACGCCGTCGGACCGCGACGGCTCCGCCTGCGTTTCGCGTCGTTTTATGACATCTCCATACCGGCCTCCCTCATCGAGTCGGTCCGCATCGAGAGGAGCAGCAAGGGGATGCGCAGATCGGCCGAGGTGGTCGGCGAGACCCTGGTGATGGAGGTCTCCAGCTCCACGAACATCGTGATCGAGCTCGCCGGCCCGCACGTGGTGAAGCTGCGCAGGTCCGAGCACCCGATCAGGAGGGTGCGCTGTCATGCGGACGAACCCGCGAAGGCGATCGAGCTCATAAGTGGCTTCGCCGGCGGAGCGGACGGCTCGACGTCCTGAGTACGTGATCACGGACGGCCTGTTCCGCCGGTCGTGTGAGGCGTGTCAGTGGGTGCCCGGCGGGCAGGGCGTGAGGTGCCGGGAGATGTCGTGCAGCGTATGCCTCGTGTACCAGCAGGCGAGCTGCTCCGAGGTCAGCCGCTGCTTCTCCCGCACCCACCACCGCACGGTGGCGACGGACGCGTGTGCGGTTATCCCGGTTCTGAGGTCGGCCAGGGCTCCGTCGGTCATCTGCACGCCCGGCGGAAGAGACCTCCGGTAGACGTCGTGGATGAGGCCGTTCCAGTGCTCGTGGAGCCAGCTTTCGAACCAGGTGCTCCTCTTGTGCACGAGCAGCGCGCCATAGAGATTCCGGCGTGCGGCGATGTGGTCGAGTATCTGGGCGAACGCCGTGACGAACTGCTGGGGGGAGACCAGGCCGCTCGTGGCCGAAAGCAGCATTTCCCGGCCTTTGCGCGTTCCGTCCTCATAGCAGGATTCGACAAGGTGGAATTTGTCGCGATAGTGCCGGTAGAAGGTGGAGCGATGCACGTCGGCGATCTTCGTAATATCCGCGACCGTGATCGCGTCGAATCCTTTCGCGAGGCTGAGCTGCTCGACCGCCTCGTAAATGGCCATCAGCGAACGTGCCGTCCTGCGATCCGCGGAATGCGGGATGTGCATTCTCCGGCTGAATGCCGACATGCTCTGCGACCTCGCCTGGTTGAGGGTGCCTTCGCGTGTGTTGGGTGGGCGGAACCAGGAGCCAGGTAGCCGGCGGATGCACGGAAAGGAGAGTCATCGGTACGGCGGAAGAACGGAGCTCGCGATGCGTGGCACGAATTCCCTGCGTCGATGCGGCGGCGCCCTTCGCGTCCCCGTGCAGGGCTTCGACTCGCGTCCGCGCGCGGGCTCCCTGAATGGCCTCGCGCGTTCCCCCGATCCCCTCACTGCAAATGATTCGGTGATGCTTCATCTCGAAATCGCAGTAGCGACCGTCCACGGGATTTCCCCTATCTCCCGGTTCGAATCAAAACTCTGCCAGGTCTCGTCAGCATATGTCAACAATAAAAGGCTCTATAATTTCTCTAGATGACGGCTCCGCGTGAACGGAAACCGCATAACAACGCGAAGGGCCCGGCGGACACGCACGTCCGCCGGGCCCTCCGAAAGCCCCCGGAACCCTACTGAACGGTGATCTTGTCGACCTCGACCGTGATGCCCTTCACCTGGGGGGTGGAGGTGCCGGTCGTGACGCTGCCGGTGCCCGAGGACACGCCCTTGACCTTGAAGGAGTAGCTGAGCGTGCCGCCGGGGGCGCCCGGCGTGCTGGTGATCCGGTAGTCCTGCGTCGGCGGGCCGCTGATCTGACTGCCGGCCGTGCCTTCCGCGTTCTCGGCGCCGACGGTCAGGCCGTACTCCGCCCCCGGGTCACCCGGCAGGTTGGCGGGGTCGTAGGCGAACGAGATGTCCTCGGCGCCGCCCAGCCCGATCCACTGCTGGAAGACCTTGCGGCTGTTCGTGCCGTACAGGTTGACCTGCCACTCGACGACGATCCACCTGTTCACCCCGTCGGTCAGGGAGGCGACGTAGACGCCCGGCGTCCCGGTGCCGTTCAGGTCGGTCCAGTACGACGCGAGCACGCCGTTCGGCGGGGCCGTGTCGGGCAGCGTCTGCGGTGCGAACTGGATGTCCGCCGCGCCGTTCGTGCCACCCGCCACCGTGTAGCCGTTGGAGACGACGCCGATCCTGGTGAACGTACGTCCGGCGTAGGTGAACGCCGGGACGGTGAAGTTCAGCGCCTCCTCGTCGCCGATGGGGGTCGGGGCGATGCCGAAGGCCGACAGCGGCAGGTAGCCCACCGGGCTCTCGCCGGGTGCGATGGTCGGCTTGTCCGGCTGCCTGCCCGCGAGGGTGCTCTTGGCCGTCACGATCTGGCTGCCGATCTTGGTCGCGCCGGTGACGCCGCCCAGCCGCAGCTTGAGATCCAGTGTGCTGACCGCGGTGACCTCGGTGTCCTCCAGGGTGTTGTTCTGGACGGTGACCGTGCAGGTGGACTCGCCCGTGTTCCTGGCGATGGTGCTCGGCGCACAGGTCTGGTCGATCGGCACGACGCCCTCCTGCCGGTAGAAGGCCACCGGCAGGTGCTGCTCCCGGTTGCCGCCGACCTGCTTGAGGTTCACCTGGCCGAAGTACTGCCCGTCGGGCAGGTCCGGCGCCGTGATCACGATCGTGATCTTCTGGCTCTTGCCCGGCTTCACCGTGAACAGCGGCGGCAGCACGGTGATGTTCGCCCCGCTGACGGTGGTGCCCGACGCGGCGTAGACCAGCGACTTGCCGGTGGCGTTGACGAGCGTGCGCTTGGCGGTGATCACTCCCGGCATGACGGGCGCGTTGACCGACGGCAGGTTGAGGTCGATCCGGTTCAGCGGGTCGGCGGCCGAGGCGGCGTAGTTCGCCGCGGTCTCGTCGAGGGTAAGGCCCGCGTCGCCCGCCTTGCTCAGGTCGATGCGGCCGCCGCCGTAGTCGAACGGATCGGCCGGGGTGGTCCGGTCCTGCTTGGTGACCTTGGTCGTCGCGGTGGTCTCCAGGGCCGACTTGACCTGGCCGGGCGTCCAGTCGGGGTGCAGCGCGAACACGAGCGCGCCGGCGCCCGCCACGTGCGGTGACGACATCGAGGTGCCCGCGATCGCCTGGTACAGGTTGCCCGGAGGGCCTTCCAGCTCCGACTCCGGCGTCGGGGTGGTGCCCGCCAGGATGTGCAGGCCGGGCGCGGTGACGTCGGGCTTGAGGAAGTCGCCGCCCGGGCCGCGCGAGGAGAACGTCGTCATCGCGTCGCCCTGCCAGGTGGCCTTCTCCCCCTGGGTGAAGCTCGCCGTCCCACCCGGGTGCGAGTTCAGCCAGGCGAGCAGCACGTCGGTCTCCGGCTTGTCGATGTGGACCGTCGGCAGCCAGTGGTTGTCGGTCATGACGTCGAGCGGGGTGGAGTTGTACAGGATCATCCCCGCGGCGCCGCCCTTCTTGACCTGCGCTCCCTTGAGCACCCGGTTCGGGCCGCGCTCACAGGCGACGATCTTCCCGGTGAACAGCCCCGGGGGCGGGGTGCTGACGCACAGCGCGTCGCTGTACGGCGGAGCCGACGCGAGCACCACGGGCAGCGGCGAGGCGACGCCCGCCGTGATCGACGCCCCCTTGATCGACGGGCCTCCGGTCAGCGTGATCGTCGACTGGAAGGTGCGGCTCTGCGTCGAGGCCGCCACGGTGGTCACCCACGGGCCGCGGTGGTCCGTCGTCGCCGCGCCCGGTCCCGAGTTGCCGGCCGAGGCCGACACGAACACGCCCGCCGCGTACGCGTCGAGGAACGCGAGCTCGACCGGGTCGCTGTAGGGGTCGGCGCCGCCGCCGACCGAGAAGTTGATGACCCGCACGCCGTCGGCGATGGCCTGCGCGACCGCGGCCGCCGAATCGGACTGGTAGCAGCCCTCCGCGCCGCAGACCTTGTAGACCGCGACGTGCGCCGCGGGCGCGATGCCGTGGATCGCGCCGCGGTCGATGCCGAGCGGGTTGGCGTGGTCGACCGGCCCGCCCGCCGACGTGGAGGCGGTGTGCGTCCCGTGGCCGTTGGAGTCACGGGCGCTGTCCCCGTACATCTCCCCGCCCACGATGGCGTTGTACGTCTCCAGGAACGGCTGGCCGGAGATCAGCTTGTTGTTGCAGCGGAAGGGGTCGGCCGCCGGCGTCAGCGGGTTGTCGCCGAAGTCGCACGTCCGCGCGGTGCCGTCCGCTCTCGGCGGGGGAGCCGGAAGCGTTCCGGGGTCGGCGAACGACGGATGCTCCGGCCACGCGCCGGTGTCGAGGATGCCGACGATGACGCCCTTGCCCGACGACTTCGCGCCGCCGAGCCGGTTGTAGACGGCGGTCGCGCCGATGAACTCCGGGCTGGAGTCGGTGAGGGGCTGCTCCCGCTTGTCCTCCTGCACGGCGGCCACGCCGGGCAGCTTCAGCAGGTCGGCGGCCTTGTTGGCGGGAAGCGTCAGGGCGACGCCGCCGTAGACCGTGCGAAGCTTCTGCCCGACCCTGGCGCCGGGAATCTTGCTGCCGAGCTCGCCGAGGAAGGTGTTCTCGACGGTCTCGATGTGCTTGGTGTATTTCGCCGCGTCACCGCTCTTCGGGTTGAGCGCTCTGCCGGTGACCGACGGGCTGGTGCCGGGCAGACCGGGCAGGCCGCCCTTGTACGCCGCGAGTGAGTCGTAGTCGAGCTTGACGACGACGCTCGTCCGTTCCGCCGACTGCGAGGCGAGCAGCGCGGGGTCGCTCTTGGCGAGCCGGCCGCTGGGCGACTTGGCGCCCTGGACGCGCTCGGCGCCCGTCACGGCCGTGGCACTCCACGACCGCGACGGGGTGGGGCTCGGGTCGGCGGCCGCGGTGGCCGCCGGGATCATCGCCGTCACCAGGCCGAGGCCGGCGATGACCGCTGTGGTCCGTAAGTAGGCAGGTGGGGGCTTCCTCGACACGACACCTCCATGGAGACCTGTGAGGCCCCGCCGCTCAGGGCGTGGAGGAGCCGCGCCGCCCCCGGGCATGGGAGGGCACGGGCCCTCCCCGTTGGGCGACGGGCGAACGGCCACCCGAGACGGGCGGCCGAAGCTGACTCGGAGTTTAACTAGCGATCGTTTTCCCGGCTAGATCGTTCCATGAGATGATTTTTCACACGCGCTCATGACATTTCGGGCCGACGATTACCGCTATTTCGGATATTCGGGCGTGGCGACCCTGGAATGCCGATTACTAAAGTGCGCAATCGTGGGCGACCAGGCGGAATTACGCGCCGGAGACCGGGACAGGGACCGGACCGCGGACAGGCTGCGCGCCGCCGTCGGCGAGGGCCGCATCACCCTGGACGAACTGACCGATCGGCTCGACCGTCTGTACGCCGCGCGCACGTACGGCGAGCTGGAGGCCCTGGTCGCGGACCTGCCCGGGACGCGAGCGCCGGACGTGCGGTCGGAGCCGGCGGACGACCTGCTGCTGTTCACCCGCGGCACGCGTGCCGTCAGGAAGACCGGGCGCTGGAGCGTGCCGCCGCGCATCACGCTCGACTGCACCTGGCGGACGGCGGTGGTCGACTTCCGGTACGCGGACTGCCCGCACCGGGAGATCGACATGACGGTCCGCTGCGACTCGATGTTCGGCGACGTCATCATCCGCGTCCCGATCGGCTGGCGCGTCGTCGCCGACGAGGTGACCTCCGGCGGGTGGGTCCGGCACAAACGCGTGCACAACACCTCTCCCGTGCCGCCCGACCCCGACGGCGTCGTGCTGCGGCTGTCCGGGCACATCGGCGGCGACATCTGGGTGCGCTACCACCGGATCCCCTGACGGCCGGGCCCCGATAGGGTGCCCGGATGCCGCATTCGCCGCGTCGCCGGCTCGCCGCCCTGGCCGCCGCCGTGGTGGTCGTGGCCGCGGGCCTGGCGGTCCGGGCGCTGCTGCCGGGCGCGGTCGCCAAGTACGCGGGTGACCTCCTCTACACCCTCCTCGTGTACGCGCTGGTCGTCGTGGCCGCGCCGCGTGCCCGGCCGGTGATGGTGGCGGCCGTCGCGCTCTGCCTGAGCTGGCTGGTCGAGTTCGCCCAGCTCACCGGCGTGCCGGCCGAGCTGTCGGCGCACAGCGCGCTGGCCCGGCTCGCGCTCGGCACGACCTTCAACGCCCCCGACCTGTTCTGGTACGCCGTGGGCGCCGCCGCCGGATACGCCGTTCATTCGATGCGTACGAAATGAAGCGTTCGGCACGCGTCTGAATTACCGATTGGAACTTGTATCTGCTTATACAATCGCACCAAGGTAACCAAGAATTAACATCTGGCCGAGTTTGTAGGGCTTGCGATTCCGGCCGCGTCGTTCTACATATTGTTCAACTCCGGATGTCACTGACCGGTCAACCATCCTGTGAGACGGGGATGCGACATCGGCGCGTGCCGCGGTGCTCGCGGTACCGGGATCCGGGCGAGACGTGGCGAGGGCGACGGGGGGATCACCCATGGCGCGGGGGATGGCGGTGGTCGTCGCGCTGCTCCTGTCCGCTCTGCTGGGCAACGTCGTGCTGCCGAATCACGGGCCGGCCCTCGTCGCGGTGACGGAACGGACCCTGGAGCGCTCGGAGTCCCACACCCGCGACTGCGGGTACGACGCGCCGTATTCGCAAGGGCGGACGAGCGCCTCGGCCTCCCACGAGGGCCGCGTCCTGCGCGGCCTGAGCCAGCGGCAGCATTCCGCGCCCTCTCCCCGCCGGCAATCGGCCCAGGTCCCCACGGTCGTCACCGAGTCCGCCGAGCCGGATACGTCCGCCGGGGCCACGCACGCGCGTACCGCGAGAAGCCGGCACGCCCCCAGCGCGGGGCAGCCTCCGACTCCCGTCGTCACGCAGGTCTTCCGCTGCTGACAGACAGCGCGTTCCGCACGACCTGATCACACCGGTGCCCCCGCGGCCGCGAGGCGTTCCTTCCGCCTGCCCGCGACCGGGGTTCCCGCCTGCCCGCGACCCGGCGGGCACGGCCGCCGGGTCCGGAGCGCGCCTGACGTCACGTTTCTGCCGACCTGAAGAGCGACAGAAGAACACGAGGCCATTCATGCAGTCACTCATCGACCACGCCCGCCGCTTCCCGGCCATCGTCGGCGACCGGCGGGAGGAGCTTCCTCGCCGCAGGCCGGGCGCCGGCGGGTTCGAGCCCCTGTGAGCGCCGCGGGGAACGGCACCCGCCCTACCGAGCCCGTACACCCTCGTCGCGGAAGGACCACCTTGTCTTCCATCACCGCGCCGCTCCGGCGTGCGCTGCGTACCGACCTGACCGCCTCGACGGTGGTCTTTCTCGTCGCCCTGCCGCTGTGCGTGGGCGTGGCCGTCGCCTCCGGCGTGCCGGCCGAACTCGGCCTGGTCACAGGGATCGTCGGCGGCCTGGTCGTCGGCCTGCTGCCCGGCAGCAGCCTGCAGGTCTCCGGCCCCGCGGCCGGCCTGACCGTCCTGGTCGCCGAGACCGTCGACGCCTACGGGCTGCGCGTCCTCGGCGTCGTCGTCCTCGCCGCCGGGCTGCTGCAGCTCGCCCTCGGCGGACTGCGGCTCGGCCGCTGGTTCAGGGCCATCTCCGTCGCCGTGGTGGAGGGCATGCTCGCAGGGATCGGCCTGGTCATCATCGCCGGTCAGCTGTACGTCATGGCCGGGGTGAAGGCCCCGGCGAGCGGGCTTGCGAAGATCGCCCACCTGCCCGGTCTCGCCGCGGACCTGGTCGCCTCGGCCCCGGCCGCCACGGCGTTCACGGTGGGCGCCGGCACCATCGTGGTGACGGCGCTGTGGAGCCGGCTGCCCGCGCGGGTCCGCGTCGTGCCCGGCGCGCTGGCCGCGGTGGTGCTCGCCACCATCATCACCACGTCGCTCCACCTGCCGGTGGCGAAGATCGAGGTACGCGGCCTGCTCGACGTGATCCAGCCGCCCGGCCCGGCCGAGGTGGGACGGCTGACCGACCTCGGCGTCCTCGCCGCGATCATGGCGTTCGCTCTCATCGCCTCCGCCGAGACGTTGTTCTGCGCGGCGGCGGTGGACCGGATGCACGACGGGCCGCGCACCGACTACGACAGGGAACTCCTCGCGCAGGGCGTGGGCAACACCCTGTGCGGCCTGCTGGGCGCGCTGCCGATGACCGGCGTCATCATGCGCAGCGCGGCCAATGTGCAGGCGGGCGCGAAGACCAGGCTGTCCCGGGTGCTGCACGGGGTGTGGCTGCTGCTGTTCGCCGCGCTGCTGCCGGCCGTCCTCGGCCTCATCCCCGTCGCGGCGCTCGCCGGAGTGCTGATCCATGCCGGGTTCAAGCTCCTGCCGGTCGGAAAGCTGGTCCCACTTTGGCGGGCGCACCGGGGTGAGGCGGTGATCCTCGTCGTCACCGCGGTGGCGATCGTGACCCTCAACATGTTCGAGGGCGTCCTGATCGGCCTCGCCCTCGCCGTGGTCAAGGCCGCGTGGGAGACCTCGCACATCCAGGTCGAGGTCGACGACGCGGGCGACGGCCCGGTGCTGGTCAGACTCGCCGGGAACGCCACCTTCCTGCGGCTGCCGACGATGCTCGACACGCTGGAGGCCCTGCCGACGGACCGCCCGATCGAGCTGGACCTGATCGGGCTGCGCCACCTCGACCACGCCTGCCGTACGGCGCTGGCCACGTGGACGGAGCGGCACAACCGCGAGAGCGCCGAACGGGTCCGGCTCATCCAGGAGTCCGTCTGACACACCGTCAGGACCGGGACGGCCGCGGGGCCGTCCCGGTCGCCGGCTGCCGGTGTGTTCTCCCCTTCGCGATCCCCTGTTATCGTCACACTGACGATTAAGGAGGTCGTGGTGGCACTGACCGATCTGCTGGGGCCCCTCCTGGAGCCCGCCATCACCCTGGGCGGCGTGTCGACGAGCTGGGCGGAGCTGCTCGGCTTCGTGACGGGAGCGCTCACCGTCTGGCTGGTGGCCCGCCAGAACATCTGGAACTGGCCGATCGGCGTCGCGAACGTCGTCCTCCTGGGCCTGGTCTTCCTGGCCGTGGGCCTGTACGCCGACGCGGGCCTGCAGATCGTCTACGTGGTCCTCGGCCTGTACGGCTGGTGGCAGTGGCTCTACGGCGGGGCCGGGCGGACCACGCTCGCGGTCACCAGGACCGGCCGCGCCGAATGGGTGTGGCTCGCGCTCGCCGGCGCCGGAGTCACCGGGCTGCTCACCGCCGCGCTGGCCGCCTGGACCAACTCGGCCGTCCCGTTCTGGGACGCCCTGACGACCGCCCTGTCGCTCATGGCGACCTACGGCCAGTGCCGCAAGCGGGTGGAGTCGTGGTGGCTGTGGATCGCGGTCGACCTGATCTACATCCCCCTCTACGCGTACAAGGACCTCTATCTCACCAGCGTCCTCTACGTGCTGTTCCTCGCGCTGTGCGTGGCCGGGCTGGTCGCCTGGCGGCGCGACCTGGCCGCCGCCCGGCCCGTCCCCGCCCCTGGTGCGGCGGTGGCGCGGTGAGCGCCCGCTACGCGCACGGGCTGGTGATCGGCAAGTTCTATCCGCCGCACGCCGGCCACCACCACCTCGTCGACACGGCCGCCGAGCACTGCGCGCTGGTCACGGTGGTCGTGGCCGCCTCGAGCGTGGAGAGCATCCCGCTCGCCCTGCGTACGGCATGGCTGCGCGAGGCCCATCCGCAGCCGCACGTGGTGGTGGCGCCGGTCGTGGACGACGTCGAGGTCGACTACGACGACCCGGACGTCTGGGCCGCGCACGTCGAGGCGTTCCGGCACGCGCTGGCGCTCGCCCACGGCGGCGGCGCGCCCGACGTCGATGCCGTCTTCTCCTCCGAGGCGTACGGGCCGGAGCTGGCCCGCAGGTTCGGCGGCGCGCACGTGGCGGTCGATCCGGACCGGAACCGCCACCCGGTCAGCGGGACGATGGTCCGCGACGACCCGGTGGCCGCGTGGCCCTGGCTGAGCCCCGCCGTACGCGCCCACCTCGCCTGGCGGGTGGTCGTCGTCGGAGCCGAGTCCAGCGGCACCACCACCCTCGCCCGCGCCCTGGCCGCCCGCTACGCCGCACGCGGCGGTGTCTGGTCCGCGACCCGGTGGGTGCCCGAGTACGGCAGGACCTACTGCGAGGAGAAGCTCGCCCTGGCCCGCCGGGCGGCCAAGAGGGCGGGAGCGCCCGAGCCGTGGCTCGACGACCTGGAGTGGGAGCCGGAGGAGTTCACGCTGATCGCGCACCGGCAGCTCGGCTGGGAGGAGGCGGCGGCGCGGGTCGGGTCGCCCGTGCTGTTCTGCGACACCGACGCGCTCGCCACCGCCCTGTGGCACGAGCGCTATCTCGGCACGGTGAGCGCGGACGTCCTGCGCGTCCACGAGCGGGCCCGGCACGACCTGTGGATCCACACGTCCGTCGGCGGCGTGCCCTTCGAGCAGGACGGCTGGCGCGACGGCGAGCACGTCAGGCACGAGATGGACCGGCGGCTGCGCGCCGAGCTGTCCCGGCGCGGCCTCCCGCACATCGTCGTCTCCGGATCGCCGGGGGAGCGGCTCGCCGCCGCGGCACGGGCCGTGGACGATCTCGTCGCGGCCGGTCGCCACTTCGCGCCGCCGCTCTGAGCTCGGTTCATATGTGAACCGATATCGGCCGGGTGTCCATATGAATATTGGACTTGTTCCGAACCCTCTGGTTTGCTCCTGCGTCTGACAGATCACCGACGCACGAGAGCGAGGACATGCCATGGGACACCCGGTGACGGTGAAAGCCGCCGCGATGACGGTCTTCGTCCTGGTCGGGGCCGCCCCGGCGACCCCCGCCGCCGCCGCGCCCCGGACGGACGCCGCCGCCGCCCTGCGCGCGCTGGAGACGTCCTTCAAGGGCCGCATCGGCGCGTACGCGATCGACACGGCGACCGGGAAGACGATCGGCTACCGGGCGGGCGAGCGGTTCGCGCTGGCGTCCACCTTCAAGGCGGTGGCCGCCGCGGCGGTGCTGGACCGCACCACCGACCGCGAACTGACGCGGAAGGTCGTCCGCTGGACGGCCGACGAGGTGAAGCCGAACTCGCCGGAGACCGCCAAGCACGTGAAGGACGGCATGACCCTCGCCGAGCTGTGCCGGGCCGCGATCATCTACAGCGACAACACCGCCGGCAACATGCTGCTGAAGCGCATCGGCGGGCCGGAGGGGCTCACCCGCTACTTCCGCACGCTCAAGGACCCGGTCTCGCGGCTGGACCGGTGGGAGACCGAGCTCAACGAGTGGTCGCCCAAGGAGAGGCGGGACACGACCACGCCCGCGTCGATCGCCCGCGACCTGCGTGCGCTCACCGCGGGCGACGCGCTCGGCGCGAAGGACCGCTCCCGGTTGCTCGGGTGGCTGCGCGACAACACGACCGGGGACGCGCGCATCCGCGCCGGTCTGCCCAAGACGTGGATCGTCGGCGACAAGACCGGCACCGGCGGCACGTACGGCACCGCCAACGACATCGCCGTCGTCTGGCCGGCCAAGGGGGCCGCCCCGATCATCATGGCGATCTACACCAATCGCCTGGCGGCCGACGGATCCGGTGACGACAAGGTCGTCGCCAAGACGGCGACCGTGCTCGCGCGCGGCCTCGGCCGGCTGCCGTAACCACTCGTTACGGGGTCGATCGCGTTTTACGGCCCCATAACCTTGTCTATAGCCATATGGGGGAGGATCTAGTGAACGCCACGGGGAAGGTGCTGCGCCTTGCCGCCATGGGAGCGGCGGCGGGCGTGCTGGTCGCGGGCATCGCGCTGCCGGCGGTGGGAGGCGCGGGCGTCGGACTGGTGTCGGCGGTCGAGGACGTGGGCCTCGCGCCCCGGGACCTGGCCGAACCCCCGCTGGCGCAGGTTTCGGTCATCCAGGACGTGAAGGGCCGCGAGATCGCGCGCTTCTACGAGCAGTACCGCGAGGTCGTCCCGCTCGACAAGATGGCCGACATCATGAAGACCGCCATCATCTCGATCGAGGACTACCGGTTCTACGACCACGGCCCGATCGACATCGAGGGCACTGTCCGCGCCCTGGCGAAGAACCTGCAGTCGGGCGGGGTGGCCCAGGGCGGCTCCTCGATCACCCAGCAGTACGTCAAGCAGGTGCTGCTCAACGCCGCCGACACCGAGGAGGAGAAGAACAAGGCCCTGGAGGCCAGCTACGCCCGCAAGCTCAACGAGCTGCGCTACGCGATGGGCGTGGAGAAGAAGTACTCCAAGGACCAGATCTTGGAGAAGTACCTCAACATCGCCTACTTCGGCGCGGGCGCGTACGGCGTCGAGGCGGCGGCCAAGCGGTTCTTCGGCATCAGCGCGAGCGAGCTGACGCTGCCGCAGGCGGCGACGCTGGCCGGGGCCGTGCAGGACCCCAACGCCACCGACCCCAACCTCGGCAAGACCAGCCGCGACCGGCTGCTGAAACGGCGCAACGTCGTGCTCGACCGGATGGCCGAGCTCGGCAAGATCACCGAGGAGCAGGCGGCCGAGGCGAAGAAGGCCAGGCTCGGCTACAAGGGGACCCCGCTGCCCGGCGGCTGCGAGTCGAGCAAATACCCGTACTTCTGCGTCTACGTGCGCAACGAGATCCTCAACAACGCCGACTTCGGCAAGACGGCCAAGCAGCGCCTGGCGTTCCTCAACCGCGGCGGGCTGACCATCAGGACCACGATCGACCCCACCACGCAGGCCGCCGCCGACAGGGCGATCAGGAAGTGGGTCCACCCATCCGACAACCCCGTCGCCGCCGAGGCGCTGGTCCAGCCCGGCACCGGGGCGATCAAGGCGATGGCCGCGAGCCGCCCGTACGGCACGCGCAAGAGCAAGCACCAGATGTCCTACAACCTCGTGGCCGACGTCGCGCACGGCGGCGGTATCGGGTTCCAGGCCGGTTCGACGTTCAAGACGTTCACCCTGCTCACCGCGTTGAAGCAGGGCATGAAGATCAACGACGGCTTCAGCGCGGGCGCCGGCTACCGCGCCCCGAGCCTGTCGACGTTCACCACCTGCTCGGGCCAGGGCATCGGCGACATCAATCACACGGTCACCAACGACGAGGGCTCGCCCGGCTGGCTGACCCTGCAGACCGGCACCTGGCACTCGGTCAACACCTTCTTCATGGAGCTCGAGCGGCGGGTCGGGCTCTGCGACGTGGTCAAGACGGCCAAGTCGCTGGGCATCCGCCGCGCCGACGGCGAAAAGCTCCAGGAGTACGAGACGTTCACGCTCGGCATCAACGAGATGGACCCGGTCACCGTCGCCACCGCGTACGCCGCGATCGGCGCGCGCGGCAAGTACTGCGCGCCGATGGCGATCACCCGGATCACCGACAGCACCGGCAAGAGCACCGACTACAAGCCCAAGTGCCGGCAGGCCCTCGATCCCGAGGTGGCCGACGCGGCGGCGCACATCCTGTCAGGCGTGTTCACCAAGGGCACGATGTCGTCGGTGGGGGGCATCGGCCGCGACGCGGCGGGCAAGACCGGAACCAACGACAACTCCTCTTCCGCCTGGTTCGCCGGGTTCACCCCGGATTTGGCGGGCGCGGTCAGCGTCGGTGATCCGCGCGGCGCCCAGAAGTACAAGCTGAACGGAGTCACGATCGGCGGGCGCTACTACGGCTCGGTGTTCGGCGCCAGCATCCCCGGCCCGATCTGGAAGGACACGATGCTGCGGGCGCTGCGCGGCGTGCCCGCGACCGAGTTCACGCCGATCAACACCGAGCGGTTCGGCGGCTGCGGCGGCAGCTGCCGGGGCCTGGTCTCCGTGACGCCTCCGACAGGCGGCAACGGTCCGGCGGGAGGCGGCCACGGCCCGACGGGAGGCGGCGACACGCCGGTGCAGATCCTGCCCGACTGATCGAGGGCGTCGGCTAATCGAGGGCGTCGGCGGTGTCGAGGACGCGGAACAGCCGGGTCAGGTTGGTCCAGCGCAGAATGCGCAGCACCTGGCCGCCCGGCGCGATGAGCGCCAGGTCGCCGTCCCTCTCGCGCAGGTTGTGCACCAGGCGCACGAGCAGCCCCACGCCCGTGGTGTCGATGAACCGCACCTCGCTCAGGTCGATGGCCAGCCACGGGCCGCGGGCCTCGATCTGCGTGCGCAGCGGCTCGCGCAGGTGCCGCACCGCGTGGAGATCCAGCTCTCCGCGCAGCCCCAGCACCCACCAGCGGGTGGGGGAAGGGGGTTGTGCCGTCCACGTCTCCACGGTGGTTCCCTTCGCTCTCCTTGGCGCCGGGGACCACCGGGGAACGGGATGGTAGGTCCGGGGCGACCGACGAAGCGCTTCGACCGACACGCCGATGAACGTACGAGCTGAGCCGTACTCAGAGTAACAATCCCCCTCCGGCGCGTCGATCGAGTGGGGTAAAGCTTCTATGGCCAATAAAAAGATGGGTGGCTATTGTCCCGATCCATGGGGGTTAAGCGTCGGCTGCTGATCGGAGGGATCGTCGCGCTGGCCGCCGCCGGATCGGCGCCGCTCGACGAGGAACTGTCCCGGGCCGTCGCCGTCGCGTACGCCGCGCAGGGCTCCCTTCCGTACTCGTGGGGCGGGGGGCACGCGGCGCGGCCGGGACCGTCGAAGGGGACGTGCCGGGGCTACAGCGGCTCGATCAAGCCCTGCCCGGCGGGCCGGACGCGTGGTTTCGACTGCTCGGGATTCACCCGCTGGGTGTACGGCCTGGCCTTCGGCGACGACGTGCTCGGCCCCGGCAACACCGACGACCACCTCCGCAGGCTGCGCCGGGTCGGCGTGCCGCGACCCGGCGACCTGGTCTTCTACGGCAGGCCGGGCAGGACTCACCACGTCGGGGTGTACGTCGGCGGAGGAAAGATGATCAACGCGTTCGCGACCGGGACGCGGATCCGGATGGACGACGTGAGCGTTCTGGACGACCTGCTCGGTTATTACCACTATCCGGCCTGATCCCTATGCTTGCTCCGTCATGGTAAAAGTGCGGGTTTTGGGGCGGATTGCGGCGAAGGTCGACGGGCGCCCCGCGGACCTCGGGACCTCGCTCCAGCGCGCCGTGCTGGCCCGGCTGGTGGGCGCTCAGGGGCACGTGGTGTCGACCGACCGGTTCGTCGACGACCTGTGGCGAGGGCAGCCGCCGCCGCGTGCGCTGGCCGCGCTCCAGGTCTACGTGTCGAACCTGCGGCGGGCCCTGGAGCCGGACCGCGCCCCCCGCGCCGCCGCCCGCGTGCTGGTCAGCGCTCCCCCCGGATACCGCCTGGCGCTGGAGCCCGGCGACGTGGACGCCTGGCGCTTCCCCCGGCTGGTCGAGGCCGCCGCCGGCCAGCTCGCCGAGGGGCGGCCCGCGAACGCGCTCGAAATCGTGGACGAGGCCCTGGCGCTGTGGACCGGCCCGGCGTACGCGGAGTTCACCGAGGAGGAGTGGGCCCTCCCCGAGGTGGTCCACCTGGACGAGCTGCGGGCGGTCGCGGTGGAGTACCGCGCCGAGGCCGGGCTCGCGCTCGGCCGGCACGCCGAGGTCGTCCCGGAGCTGGAGCGTCACCTCACCGCGCATCCCCTGCGGGAGAACGCCGTACGGCTGCTCGCGCTCGCCTACTACCGGGCCGGGCGGCAGGGGGAGGCGCTCGCGGCCCTGCGCCGGACGCGCGCCCTGCTCGCCGAGCAACTCGGCGTCGACCCCGGGCCCGCCCTGCGCGCGCTGGAGTCGGACATCCTCGCGCAGGCCGAGTCGCTCGACGCGGCCCCGCTGGTCTTGGAGCCTGTGGTTCCGGAGCTCGTGATCCCGGCCCCCGCGCCCGTCCCGGATCCCGTCTCCCCCCGCATGGTCGGCCGTACGGCGGAGCTGTCCCGGCTGGCCGCCGCGGCCGAGCAAGGCGGGGCCGGGTTCCGCATCGTGTGGCTCGGCGGCGAGGCGGGCTCGGGCAAGAGCACCCTGGCCGACGCGCTCGTGCGGCGCCTGGCCGCGGACGGCTGGCAGACCGTGGTCGGCCGCTGTCCCGAGACGACCGGCGGCGTGCCGCCCGCCTGGGCGTGGAGCGAGGTGCTGCGGGAGCTGTCCGCGACCTGCCCGCCCGAGCCCGAGACCGCGGCCCGGCTGGCGCCGCTGCTGACCGACGACGCGGCGCCCGTGGGCCAGTTCTGGCTGGCGCGGGCGGCGGGCGACTATCTGGAGGGCGTGCCGGGACCGCTGCTGATCGTGCTGGAGGACGTGCACCGTGCCGACGAGGAGACCCTTCAGCTCCTGCGTCACCTGGCGGGCCGCCTGACCCGGACGCCGGTCCTCGTCCTGCTGACGCATCGGCCCGCCGAGGCGGGCGACGACCTCACGGCCAC
>NZ_JBFAOO010000046.1:0-47632 GCF_040675265.1 Microbispora sp. NPDC049633 | reverse complement strand
GCACGACGGTCAACCTGGCGGCGCGGCTGACGGCCATCGCGCGGCCGGGCACGATCCTGGCCGACAGCGAGCTGGCCGCGGGCCTCGCCGGGGCGTCCGGCGTCGACCTGGTCAAACTCCGCCGCCGTCCCGCGCGCGGGCTCGGCGTGGTGGAGCCGTATGTTCTGAGGAGATCCAGCCGAGAAAGTTGAGGTGCGGGACATGCCGTACGAAGTCCAGGGCGTGGTGGCGCGCGGCAAGGGAGAGGCGGTGACGCTGGAGACGGTCGTCGTGCCGGACCCCGGACCCGGCGAGGCGGTCGTCAACGTGCAGGCCTGCGGCGTCTGCCACACCGACCTCCACTACCGGGAGGGCGGCATCAACGACGATTTCCCGTTCCTGCTCGGCCACGAGGCCGCGGGAGTCGTCGAGGCGGTCGGCGAGGGCGTGACCGAGGTCGAGCCCGGCGACTACGTGATCCTGAACTGGCGGGCGGTGTGCGGGCAGTGCCGCGCCTGCCTGCGTGGCCGGCCGTGGTACTGCTTCAACACCCACAACGCCGCGCAGAAGATGACCCTGGCCGACGGCACCGCGCTCAGCCCGGCGCTCGGCATCGGGGCCTTCCTGGAGAAGACCCTCGTGGCGGCCGGGCAGTGCACGAAGGTCAACCCGGCGGCCAAGCCGGCCGTCGCCGGCCTGCTCGGCTGCGGCGTGATGGCCGGCCTCGGGGCCGCGATCAACACCGGCGGCGTCACACGGGGCGACACGGTCGCGGTGATCGGCTGCGGCGGCGTCGGCAACGCGGCCATCGCGGGCGCGCACCTCGCCGGAGCGCGGACGATCATCGCCGTGGACGTGGACGAACGCAAGCTCGACTGGGCCCGCGGCTTCGGCGCCACGCACACCGTCAACTCGCGGGACACCGACCCGGTGGAGGCGATCCGCGACCTGACCGGCGGGTTCGGCGCGGACGTCGTGATCGAGGCGGTGGGCCGCCCCGAGACCTACAAGCAGGCCTTCTACGCCCGCGACCTCGCCGGGACGGTCGTGCTGGTCGGCGTGCCGACCCCGGAGATGCAGCTCGAACTGCCGTTGCTCGACGTCTTCGGCCGCGGCGGAGCGCTCAAGTCCTCCTGGTACGGCGACTGCCTGCCCAGCCGGGACTTCCCCATGCTGATCGACCTCTATCTGCAGGGCCGGCTCGACCTCGACGGGTTCGTCACCGAGACCATCGGCCTCGACCAGGTCGAGGAGGCCTTCGGCAAGATGCACCGCGGGGAGGTGCTGCGGTCGGTCGTGGTGTTCTGATCGGGTTCCGGGGAGCCGGTCCTGGAAGGGGGCGGTGCCGTGTGGAGCGGCACCGTCCTCTTTTTCGTGCTTCGGGTCACATAGGCAAGCCTTACCAAAGTGAGTTATCTTAGGTATGCCTAACCTTCCTAATGATCCTCTGAGAGGCGACCCATGTACGTCTGCATCTGCCGCGCCGTCACCGAGAGCGAGGTGCACGACTGCATCGCCGACGGGGCGAGGACGGCCCGCCAGGTGCGGGATGCCACAGGGGCAGGGGGGGACTGCGCGTCTTGTGTCCGGAAGATCTGTGCGATCCTGAAACGGTCAGAGGACCTGGTAACCAGCGCATAGATCGAGGAAGCTACATGCAGGGCGACAAAGAGATCATCGCGCTGCTCAACGAGCAGCTCACCTCCGAGCTGACGGCCATCAACCAGTACTTCCTGCACGCGAAGCTGCAGGAGACCTGGGGATATACGAAGCTCGCCGCCATCACGCGGGCGGAGTCCATCGACGAGATGCGACACGCGGAGGAACTCACCGACCGGATCCTGTTCCTGGAGGGTCTGCCGAACTACCAGAAGCTCAACACCCTGCACATCGGCCAGACGGTCAGGGAGCAGCTTGAGGCGGACCTCGAGCTGGAGCTGGGCGTGGTCAAGCGTCTGCGGCCGGGGATCGCCCTCATGCGGGAGCGGGGAGACATCACCTCGGCGACGCTCTTCGAGCGCATCCTGGCCGACGAGGAGCACCACATCGACTATCTGGAGACCGAGCTCGGCCTCCTGGAGAGCCTGGGCGAGCAGCTGTACCTTCAGCGGTACGCCGAGCCGCCGTCGTCCTCCTGAGCCGTCATACCCGGGGCTGCACGGGAATTCAGATGGACAACGCCCGCCGTCATCGTTTCGGCGGGCGTTTTTCATGCCCTCATCCGATTTCCTGCGACGATGTTCTAAATGGTCGAGAATAGGGTAGAAGATCGCGTCGCTTGCGTGCTGACTATCCCGGATTTATCAGTGTTTGCCCAGGTCAATTGATGGGTCAACGACAAGTCAAAAGGCGCGCTGTAGCCGGGAAACGATCGCTTAAGGTCCTACGATCGCACCATGACCTGCGTACTTCTCGCCGAGGATGACACCTCGATATCCGAGCCGCTGGCGCGTGCCCTGCGCCGGGAGGGCTATCAGGTGGAGGTGAGCCCGGATGGCCCGCAGGCCCTGGAGAGGGCCTTGTCGGGGGGCGTCGACCTGATTGTTCTCGACCTCGGCCTTCCAGAGATGGACGGGCTCGAGGTCGCGCGCCGCATTCGCGCGGAGGGGCACGGGACTCCGGTCCTGATCCTCACCGCCCGCGTCGACGAAGTCGACACCGTCGTCGGTCTCGATGCCGGGGCCGACGACTACGTGACCAAGCCGTTCCGCCTGGCGGAGTTGCTCGCCCGCGTGCGGGCCCTGCTCCGGCGCGGAACCTCGGAGACCCCGGTGGTGCAAGGCGTCCGCATCGACGCCGACTCGCGCCGGGCCTGGATGGGAGACAAGGAACTGCACCTGACCACCAAGGAGTTCGACCTGCTGCGCGTGCTCGTACGGGACGCCGGCAAGGTCGTCACCCGTGAGCAGATCATGCGTGAGGTGTGGGACACGAACTGGTGGGGGTCGACCAAGACACTGGACATGCACATCTCGTGGCTGCGCCGCAAGCTCGGCGACGACGCGGCGAAGCCGCGGTACATAACGACAGTCCGAGGGGTCGGCTTCCGTTTCGAGCGCGAGTAGCCGCCGTGGGGCGGTTGCGGGGGAGGGGCTAGCACGTGCGCCGGCGCCTGCTTTCCTCCATGCTGCTCGTCGCGGTCATCGCGGTACTGCTGTTAGGCGTGCCCCTGGGCGTGGTCGTCGTGCGTTTGATCAACGACGAGGTCGCCCAGGAGCTCAGGACGGACGCGAACCGGCTGCTGCTCGGAGTGGAGTACTCCGTCAGCCAGCGGCAGGAGATCAGTCCCGACCAGCTCGCGCGGAACTACCCGGACCGATACCTCCAGGTGTTCGTCCGCGGGAACCCGCCGATCGTCGTGGGTGCGCCTCCTCCGGTGGGCCGCGACCTGACCGAGGAGGCGCGTTCCGAGAACGGATACGTACGCGTCAGCCGTGACGCGGCCCAGATCCAACAGGACACCCAGGCGCGGCTGGTGCTCATCATGGCGCTCGCCGTCGTGGCCCTCGGGGCCGCGATCGGTCTGGCCACCGTCACCTCGCGTCGCCTGAGCCTGCCGCTCCAAGATCTCACCAGGATCGCGGAGCGGCTGGGCTCGGGCGACGCCAGGCCGAGCAGGCACCGCTACGGCATCCCGGAGCTGGATCTCGTGGCCGAGGTGCTGGACCGCAGTGCGCTGCGGATCTCCGACCTGCTCGCGCGGGAGCGCGAGTTCGCGACCGACGCCTCCCACCAGCTGCGTACGCCGCTGACCGGGCTGAGCATGCGCCTGGAGGAGATCGTCGCGGCGGCCGACCAGCCCGAGGTGGTCCGCGAGGAGGGCGAGGCGGCCGTGGTGCAGGTCGAGCGGCTGACGGCGGTGATCGACGAACTGCTGGCCGCCGCCCGCAGGCAGCGGCACGCCCAGGCGGAGCCGATCGACGTGGACGACGTGGTGGGGCAGCAGATCGTCGAGTGGGAGCCCGCGTTCCGCCGGGCCCATCGGTCGCTGGTGCTCGCGGGCGACCGCGGCCTGCGCGCCCTCGGCACGACCGGCGGGCTCAGCCAGGTGCTGTCCACCCTGCTGGAGAACTCCCTCAAGCACGGCGACGGCGTACTGACGATCAACACATCGAGTACGGGCAGGTCTGTGGTGATCGAGGTGGCCGACGAGGGCCCGGGCATCCCGGAGGCCCTCGGCCACCGGGTGTTCGAGCGGAGCGTGAGCGGAGGAGGCGGCACGGGCCTGGGGCTCACCCTCGCCCGCGCGCTGGTCGCGGCCGACGGCGGGCGGCTGGAGCTCGTCAAGCGCCGCCCGGCGACCTTCGCCATCTTCTTACGGCACACCCGCGACAACGACCGTCACCGGGTGGTGAGCGGCCCCGCGTGACGGGGTTTCAGCGGGTGGTGAGGGGGTCGGCCTGTGCCTTCACCTCGGGGTGGGGCCGTACGCCGGCCCCATCCGCGCTCTGCTCGGTCAGTTCGGGGGCCGCCAGGAACACCCACTTCTTGTACGACCAGAGGCGGAACAGCGTGCCGATCGCCACGCCGACGGCCTGGGCGATGTTGTAGCTCAGGAGGTCGTGCATGCCCAGTGAGTAGGTCCTGAACCCAATGGTGATCATCGGCGGTATGAGCGCGATGCCGTTGAGCACGAAGAACAGGACGTACTCGCGCGCCAGGCCGCTCTGCTGGCGGTGGCGGTAGGTCCAGAAACGGTTGCCCACGTAGGCGAACGTGGCGGCGACGATTGTCGAGATGACCTTCGATTTGATCGGGCCCAGGCCGACGCCGAACGTCAGCAGGTTGGAACCGCCGAAGTCGATGACGAACGCGATCGCGCCCACCAAGCCGAACTTGATCAACTCGTGGATGAGCGTGGAGAACCGCTCGTAGGCGCTTCGAAGAAACTGCACGTCCCGTACGGTCCTTCCTGTTCAGCGGCCATGGTCGGCGGCGAGGTCTTCTCAGGCTACCGGTAGGAGGCACAAATCGGGGTCTTGCCGCAACCTTGGCCCGCTTCGTCCCAGGTCACCAAAGAACATTTCAAGAAAAATCCTGCTATCTGGGATGACTGGGCGCTCTTCGCACTACGCTCTCGCCCGACCAGGATCACTTCGTTCGGGGGCGCGCGCGTTCTGGAGGGGTGGCCTTTCATCGTGTTGCGGACAATCACGACCCTCGGTCTCGGCCTCGTCCTGCTCGCGGGGTGTGGGACCGAGGGCGTGCGCGAGACCCCGGCCGAGCCCGGTGACACGTCCCCGGCGACCGTCGAGGTCACCACGGCCGAGGCGCAGGCGGCCTTCGACGGCCTCGGCGACCTGTCCGAGGCCTGGAGGGACGAGGACTGCGCCAAGATCGAGCACCTGACGACCGGCGTGGAGAGCACCATCGGCGGCCGTGTCTGCGCGGCCGCGCGCGAGGGACTCGCCGTGCCCGGTCCGCCCGGCTACCGGGATCCGGAGTTCCTGCTGCCCGCCCGGCAGGACGGCGAGGACGGCGCCTGGTTCGCCGTGCTCGCCAGGAAGCCCGAGCCCGTCTACCTGGTCTTCGTCCGGGCGGACGGCCGATGGCGGCTCGGCGCCGGGCCGATCCCGGTCGTGGGGAAAACTCCCCGGGTGGTGGAGGGCGGTGTCGAGGGCGAGGTGACCGACGCCATGGCCGACCCGGCCGCGGCCGTCGGCGCGCGGCTCGCGCCCACCCGGCACGTGGCGTTCCTGACCGACCCCGCGGGGGTGAACGGAAAAGGGGTCAGCGGGGTGCGCTTCGCCTCCGGCGACCCCATGCGCGGCCTGCTCGCGGAACTGGTCCGGGCCCCCGGCAGGGTCCGCCCCGATCACCTGTCCACGGACGTGCGCATCGAGGGACCGGCCCGCGCGCTCGCGCTGCCCGGCGGCGGGTCGCTGGTGTTCCACGCGTTGCGTGTCGTCTTCACACAGAAGCCCGGCTCCGGCCGTTCCTCCCTGGCCCATCCCCGCTACCGGAGCGCCGACGTACGCGCCTTCACGGGCGGCACGTCCACGTCCGTCACCGGCAGTGAGATCCTCGTGCTGGCCACCAAGGTGGCGAAGGACAACACGATGACGACGGTCGGCATGCGGCGGGTCCTCGCCGATCTCACGGCGGATTCCGACGAGGGCTCCGGCTGACGGTTCTTCGCGCGCAATAGGTAGGCTGACGTGTCGTGAACAGCCCGAACGTTCCCCCTTCGAAGCCCGTGACCGCGCCCGTGGTGGGCATGGTCGGCGCGGGCCAGCTCGCGAGGATGACGCAGCAGGCGGCCATCGCGCTCGGCGTCGACCTGCGCGTGCTCGCGAACACCCGTGACGAGAGCGCCGCCAAGGTGATCGTGGACACCCGGCTCGGCGACTACCGCGACCTGGCCGACCTCCGGGAGTTCGCCAAGGGGTGCGACGCCGTCACCTTCGACCACGAGCACGTGCCGACCGAGCACATCCGGGCCCTGGCCGCCGACGGGTACGCCGTGCACCCCGGGGCCGACGCCCTGGTCCACGCGCAGGACAAGGCGGTCATGCGGGAGCGGCTCACCGCGATCGGCGCGCCGTGCCCGGCCTGGGCCCGGGTGAGCGACGTGGCCGGCGTCGAAGCGTTCGCCGCGGAGCATGGCTGGCCGGTGGTGCTGAAGGCCGTACGCGGCGGCTACGACGGCCGGGGCGTGTGGGTCTGCGCCTCGCCCGAGGAGGCGCGCGAGGCGCTCGCCACCGGTGTCGAGATGCTGGCCGAGGCGTTCGTCCCGTTCGAGCGGGAGGTCGCCGTGCTGGTCGCCCGGTCCCCGCACGGTCAGGGCGTCAGCTATCCCGTGGTCGAGACCGTCCAGAAGGACGGCATCTGCGTCGAGGTCATCGCGCCCGCGCCGGACATGAGCGAGGAGGAGGCGGGCGACGCCCAGCGCGTCGCGCTCACGATCGCCCGCGACCTCGGCGTGACCGGGCTGCTCGCGGTCGAGATGTTCGTCACGAAAACCGGGCTCGTCGTCAACGAGCTGGCCATGCGCCCGCACAACAGCGGCCACTGGACGATCGAGGGCGCCCGCACCTCGCAGTTCGAGCAGCACCTGCGGGCCGTGCTCAACCTGCCGCTCGGGTCGCCGTCGATGGCCGCGCCGGTCGTCGTCATGGCCAACCTGCTCGGCGGACCCGACCCCGATGTGTACTCCCGGTACGAGCACGTGCTGGCCAACGACCCGGGCATCAAGATCCATTTCTACGGCAAGGACGTCCGGCCCGGCCGCAAGATCGGGCACGTCACCGCCCTCGGGACCGACCTCGACGAGGTGCGGGCCCGCGCTCACCACGCCGTCACCTGCCTGAGAGGACCTGAGGATGCCTGACGTCGGGATCGTCATGGGGAGCGACTCGGACTGGCCGGTGATGCGCCAGGCCGCCGAGGCGGTCGCCGAGTTCGGCGTGTCCTTCGAGGCCGACGTGGTCTCCGCGCACCGGATGCCGGCCGAGATGATCGAGTACGGCTCCCGTGCGGCCGGGCGCGGACTGAAGGTGGTCATCGCGGGCGCGGGCGGCGCGGCCCACCTGCCGGGCATGCTGGCCTCGGTCACCCCGCTGCCCGTGATCGGCGTCCCGGTGCCGCTCAAATACCTGGACGGCATGGACTCGCTGCTGTCGATCGTCCAGATGCCGGCCGGGGTGCCCGTGGCCACCGTCGCCGTCGGCGGGGCCCGCAACGCGGGACTGCTCGCCGTACGGATCCTGGCGGCGTCGGACGAGGGGCTGCGGCGGCGGATGGAGGAGTTCCAGGCCGCCCTCCGGGACCAGGCGCACGCCAAGGGCGAGCGGCTGCGCGCCGAGGCGGCCCAGCTCGGTCGGTAGGCGGCGCCGGTAGGCAGCCCGGGGTCAGTAGGGGGACTCGGTCAGGGGCGGCCGAGGGCGCGGTAGTCCCAGCCGGCGTCCCGCCAGGTCTCCGCGTCGAGCGCGTTGCGGCCGTCGACCACGACGCGTGCCGCGACGATCGCTCCCAGCTCCTCGGGGTCGAGGCCGACGAACTCCTGCCACTCGGTGAGCAGCAGCACGACCTCGGCCCCCCGGGCGGCCTCCATGGCCGATTCGGTGTACCCGAGGTGGGGATGGGCCGCCCGCGCGTTCGGCAGTGCCACCGGGTCGTAGACCGTGACCTGCCCGCCCTGCTCGGCGATCTTCACGGCCACGTCGAGCGCCGGCGAGTCGCGGATGTCGTCGGAGTTGGGCTTGAACGCCGCTCCCAGCACCGCGACCCTGCGACCGTCGAACGCCCCGCCCAGGACCTCCCGGGTGAGCTCGACCGTCCGGGTGCGGCGCCGCAAGTTGATCTCGTCGACCTCGCGGAGGAAGGCGAGCGCCTGCGCGGCGCCCAGCTCGTCGGCTCTGGCCGTGAACGCCCTGATGTCCTTCGGCAGGCAGCCGCCGCCGAAGCCGAGGCCGGGGGCGAGGTACCTGCCACCGATCCGCTCGTCGTACGACAGCGCCTGCGCCAGCTGCGTGACGTCGCCGCCGGCGGCCTCGCAGACCTCGGCCATGGCGTTGATGAACGAGATCTTCGTGGCCAGGAACGCGTTGGCGGCCGACTTCACCAGCTCGGCCGTGGCGAAGTCGGTCACCACGATCGGGACCTCGCCCAGGGGCGCGTAGACGTCCCGCAGCACCTTCTCGGCCCGCTCGGAGGCGACCCCGAGGACGATCCGGTCGGGGCGGAGCGTGTCCTGCACCGCGAAGCCCTCACGCAGGAACTCGGGGTTCCAGGCCAGCTCCACCTGCATGCCGGCGGGCGAGAGCCGTACGAGCTTGTCCGCGAGGCGCTCGGCGGTGCCGACGGGCACGGTGGACTTGCCCACGACCAGGCACTCGCGGTCGAGGTAGGGGGCCAGCGACTCGACCACCGCGTCGAGGTAGGAGACGTCGGCGGCGTACTCGCCCTTCTTCTGGGGAGTGCCCACACAGATGAAGTGGACGTCGCCGAACCTCGCCGCCTCCTCGTACGAGTTTGTGAAGCGCAGCCTGCCCGAGTCGAGGTTGCGGCGGAGCAGCTCCTCAAGGCCGGGCTCGTGGATCGGCAGCTCACCGCGCTGCAGCCGTTCGACCTTGCTCTGGTCCACATCCAGACCGAGCACTTCGAAGCCCAGTTCGGCCATGCACGCCGCGTGCGTAGCACCCAGGTATCCGGTCCCCAGCACAGTGAGGCGGTACGGCACGGCATGCTCCCCTCTTACCGACTCTTTGTGATCTGGCATGGTACCGGCCCAGTCAACTGCCCTGTGAGCCACCTGGGCAAACCGGCGCCCTGGCCCCCACGGTACGGCTCTCGGCCCGCCCGGTCGACGCCGGGCGATCCGGTTCCCCGCCCCTGTCAGGGAGTTCTGTCAGGAAGGCTGCCGTACTGACTGGTAACTTTCTAGTCGGACGTCCTAGTATCGCGCTATGAGCTTCCCTCTCTACGCGCCCGCTGAGGAGCACGACATGCTCCGCGAGACGGTCCGGGCCCTCGCCGACGAGAAGATCGCCCCGCGTGCCGCGGCGGCCGACGAGAACGAGGAGTTCCCCTGGGAGGTCTACAAGGACCTCGTCGCCGCCGACCTGCATGCCGTCCACATCCCCGAGGCGTACGGCGGGGCGGGTGCGGACGCGCTCGCGACCGTGATCGTGATCGAGGAGGTCGCCCGCGCGTGCGCCTCGTCGTCGTTGATCCCGGCCGTCAACAAGCTGGGCACCGTCCCCCTGCTGCTGTCGGCGTCCGAGGAGCTCAAGCAGCGCTACCTGACGCCGGTCGCGCGCGGGGAGGCCATGTTCTCCTACGCCCTGAGCGAGCCGGAGGCGGGCTCGGACGCCGCCTCGATGAAGACCAGGGCCCAGCGCGACGGCGACCACTACGTGCTCAACGGCACCAAGATGTGGATCACCAACGCCGGCGTGTCGGAGTACTACACGGTCATGGCCGTGACCGACCCCTCGGCCGGCGCCCGGGGCATCTCCGCGTTCGTGGTGGAGAAGGACGACGAGGGCGTGTCGTTCGGACCCAAGGAGAAGAAGCTGGGCATCAAGGGCTCGCCGACCCGTCAGGTCATCCTGGAGAACGTCCGCATCCCGGCCTCGCGGATGATCGGCGAGCCGGGCACCGGGTTCAAGACCGCGCTGGCCACGCTCGACCACACCCGCGTCACGATCGCCGCGCAGGCGCTCGGCATCGCCCAGGGCGCGCTCGACTACGCGGTCGGGTACGTCAAGGAGCGCAAGCAGTTCGGCAAGCCGATCGCCGACTTCCAGGGCCTGCAGTTCATGCTCGCCGACATGGCCATGAAGCTGGAGGCCGCCCGGCAGCTCACCTACGCCGCCGCGGCCAAGTCGGAGCTGGCCATGAACGGCACCCCGGTCAAGGACCTCACGTTCTTCTCCAGCGCCGCCAAGTGCGCCGCCTCCGACGCCGCCATGGAGATCACCGTCGACGCCGTCCAGCTCCTCGGCGGGTACGGGTACACGCGCGAGTTCCCGGTCGAGCGCATGATGCGCGACGCCAAGATCACCCAGATCTACGAGGGCACCAACCAGATCCAGCGCATGGTCATGGCCCGCCAGCTCCTCAAGTAACCCCTGACGTGCGAGAACCTCGCCTGACCGATTCGGCGGGCGGGGTTCTCGGCGGACTGAGTGGTCTGCGGGCGCGGAAGGCGCGTCAGCACCAGCGGATTCAGATTTCCCGCCGGATCTGCAGCACGGTGTCCAGATTGTTTAGATAAATGCGGCGGTTGGGGTGGTCGGCGGCGGTGATCCGGACCGCCTGCTGGAGTAGTTGGATCGCCTCGTCCAGGTCCGCCGTCGTTCCGGTGCGTTCGAACCGACTCTGCAGCGCGCCCCCCAGATTGGACAGGTACATGGCGCTGCTGGGGTGGTCGGCGGGGATGGTCCGGACCGCCTGCCGGAGTTGTCGGATCACCTCGTCCAGATCCGCCATCACGCCGGTGCGGTCAAACCGGTATCGCAGCGCGATCCCCAGATCGTTGAGTATCGCGGCACGGGCGGGGTGGTCGGCGGGGGCGGTCTGAACGGCTTGGCGCCCCCATCGGATCGCCTCGTCCAGGTCCGTCATCGCTTCGGTGCGCTCGAACCGGGTCTGCAGCAGGCTTCCCAGGGCGTGCAGGTACATGGCGCGGTCGGGGTGGTCGGCGGGGATGGCCTGCTCGGCCTGCTGGAGTCGTCGGATCGCCTCGTCCAGGTCCGTCATCGCTCCGGTGCGCTCGAACCGGGTCTGCAGCATGGTCCCCAGGTTGAACAGGTACATGGCGCGGACGGGATGGTCGACGGGGGTGCTTCGGACCGCCTGCTGGAGATACTGAATCGCCTCGTCCAGGTCCGTGATGGCTCCGGTGCACTCGAACCGGGTCTGCAGCGCGATCCCCAGATTGGATACGCGCACGGCACGATTGGAGTGATCGGCGGGAGTGGCGCTCAGGATGCGCCGCCACAGCTGAATCGTGGCCGACAGCATTTCCGGATCAGCCGTGCCGCGCACCCACCCGAGGAGTTCTGTCGCGGTGGGAACCGCTTGTTCGGCCAGGATGGGCAGCAGCGGTTCGGGCAGGAGTTCGCTGCCGTGCCTGAATCGGGGAGCGAACGCCTCGATACCGTTCATGAAGCAAGGGGTGAACAGATCGATCGAGGCCTCCAGAGCCGCACGGTCCCGTCCTTTGGGCAGGGCCAGGTAGCGATACCAGTTCAGCCAGCCGAGCAGATGCATCACCTGCAGATCGGTCGCGTCGCCGCGGAGGGTCGCGACGAGTTGCTCGGCTTGCGCGACAGCGGCCTTTTCCAGCACCGGAGACAGGCTCCGTCCGGCGGTGACCCGTTGCAGCCGCTCCTGTAGCGCTTGCAGGAGATCTTCCCGCTCTGTCATAGGCCTCTCCTGATTCGCATACCGAAGAGGGACGCTAATGCCACATTAATCGCATAAACAGTGCTGCTGCCAATATGGTCACTATTTCCAGTGGCAGTCCCTTGTGTGCTTGCGCGGCGAGGCGCGGAGAAGTGGGAAATCGGTGAGCGAGAAGAGCCCCAATTCACTGGCCGAATCGCCGACGCCTGGCATGGGTGTGCGCGCGGCTGCGCACCCACCGCTCATCCCCATCGGCCACGGACCTTTCAATAGGAAACGGTCCTTCCGATCGGGTAGGTCGGTGCCGTCCGTATTCGCCGGGGCGGCCGTAACCTGGTGCGGTTCACCCAGCCCCGCTCAACTTCGACGAACGTTCGGCATGCTCTTGACGGTGGTCAAAATATTGCCCTAGTTTCAGGGGGTTCCGCACTCACAGGGACACCCTCCTTTCCCGGGAACGGAGCGCCTTCGTGCCTCGACGCCTCCTTCGCATTCCCGCCGCCGTCGCCGGCTCTCTCGCCCTCGTTGCGGCCACATTGACCGGACCCGCCGGGGCCGCGACGGACACTCGGACCGGCACCACCGCTGCGGCCGCCACCCCCTCGCACCTGTCCGGCACCCTCGCGGACGGCGCCACCTGGATCGCCGACGTGCCCGCCGACTGGAACGGCACGCTCCTGCTGTTCAGCCACGGCTATGGTCCGCTCGTCGCGCAGAACGCGCCCTCCGACGAGGCCCGTACGGCCCTCCTCGCGGAGGGTTACGCGCTCGCCGGTTCCTCGTTCGACCCGCAGGGCTCGTGGTGGGCGCTGAACAGCGCCGAACGCGACCAGTTCGCCACCCTCGACGCCTTCGCCCGTACGGTCCGCCGGCCGTCCCGCACCCTGTCGGTCGGGCTGTCCATGGGCGGCCTGGTCAACGCCCAGATCGCCCGCGACGGAGCCGGCCGCGTCGACGGGGCCCTCGGGCTGTGCGGCCTTGTCGCGGGGGGCGTCGACCTGGACGACTACCAGTACGACGCCGAGTACACGATCGCCTCGCTGCTGCTGCCCGGCCAGGACGTACGGCTCACCGGGTTCGCCGACGCCGCGGACGCCGCCGCGACGGCGCAGCGGCTGACCGACGCCGTGATCGCCGCGCAGGCCACCCCGCAGGGACGGGCCAGGATCGCGCTCGCCGCCGCCTATCTCAACCAGAGCGACTGGGCGCCCGGCCAGGACCCGCCGGCGGCCGGCGATCCCGAGGGGCAGGAAGCCCAGCAGTTCGCCTGGCTCTCCCAAGGGGTGCTGGGGTTCATCGAGCACGGCCGCTGGTCCATCGAGCAGTCCGCCGGGGGCAACACGTCCTGGAACGCCGGGCTCGACTACGCGGCGCTGCTGCGCGACTCCGAGCACGCCGGCCAGGTGCGGGCGCTGTATCGCAAGGCCGGCCTCGACCTGCGCGCCGACCTGGCCATCCTGACCCGCGGCGCCCGCCTGCGCGCCGACCCGGGGGCGCGGCGCAGGCTGCAGGCGTCCTCCACCGCCGGTCAGAGCCTCGCGGTGCCGCTGCTCAACCTGCACACCATCGCCGACGAGCTCGTCCCGGTGCAGCAGGAGGCGGCGTTCGCCGAACGGGTCCGGGCGGCAGGTGACGATCGGCTGCTCCGGCAGGCGTACGTCGCGCGCCAGGGCCACTGCGCCTTCACCACCGCGGAGATCGTCGCGGGTGTGCGGGCGATCGACAGGCGGGTCACGACCGGCCGCTGGGGCGACGTCGCCGAGCCCGCCGTCCTGCAGCGCTCCGCTCTGTCGCTGAACCTCGGCGGGGCCGCCTTCGTCCGCTACAAGCCCGGCCGCCTCGTCGTCGGCCGGCACTCCTGATCGATCGGCTCGCGGGCGCCTGTGAGGGTCGGTGCTCGATCTCGGCCGAACCGGGCCGAATCAGAAGAATTCGGGGCAAATGTGATCCCAATGTCATAAAGATCCGCCATCGTGGGAGGAGTGCGAACGTGGCTCGGTGATCAGGTGAGGAAACGGCTGGGCACGTTCAATCTGATCGGGCCCTCCATCGCGCAGTGCGCCGTGGGCGCCGCGCTGGCCTGGCTCGTCGCCGTTCATCTGCTCGGCCACGCTCACCCTCTCTTCGCGCCCATCTCCGTGATGATCTGTGTCGGCATAGGGCTCGGTCAGCGGCTGCGCAGGCTGGCCGAGCTGGTGATCGGCGTCAGCCTGGGCGTGGGCGTCGGCGACCTGCTGGTGTCCTGGATCGGCTCGGGCCCCTGGCAGCTGGCGCTCGTGATCGCGCTGGCGATGACGGTCGCGTGGCTGTTGAACAGCAGCGAGCTGTTCGTGTCGCAGGTCGGATCGTCCGCGGTGCTGGTCGCCATGCTGGTGCCGGGCGCGGACGTCGGCGGCCTCGACCGGATGGCCGACGCGCTCACCGGCGGCATCGTCGGCATCGTCGCGGTCGCCCTGTTGCCCGCCAGCCCGCTCACCATCGCGGGCAAACACCTGTCCGGCGTGCTGGACGCGTTCTCCACCGTGCTGGAACAGGCGGCTGAGGCGATCGAGAAGGGCGATGCGGACCTGGCCGCCGAGGCACTGGAGTGCGGACGCAGAACCCAGACCGCGGTCGAGGAGTTCGCGGCGGCGCTGGAGAACAGCAAGGAGATCATCAGGATCTCGCCGCTGCGGTGGCATCACCGGGTCAGGCTGGCCGGGTATCAGACCGCCGCAGTACCGGTGGACCTGGCGCTGCGCAACGCACGGGTGCTGGTCCGCCGTACGCTCGCGGCGATGGGGGAGCCCAGCCCGCCGCCGGTCGCGCTGGCCGAGGTGCTGCGCGAAGTCTCGGAGGCGGCGCTGCTGCTCCAGCTCGAACTGGGGGCCGGACGCGAACCGATGCTGGCCAGGCAGGCGCTGCTCGCCGTCGCCGCGCGGGAGCGGCCCAAGAACCTGGGCTTCTCGGCGAACGTCATCCTCGCGCAGCTGCGCTCCATCGCCGTCGACCTCCTGGAGGCGACCGGGATGGGTCACGACGAAGCCTCGGCCGCGCTGACCCCGCTGAACGAGCTGAGCGACGAGAGCATGCGCGGCTGAGGCCGGCGCCTCCTCCGGCGGCGTCCATCCGTCGCGCCGCCAGTGCGGGGACCAGCGGGCGACCCGCTGCCGCAGATCGTCGTCGACGACCAGCTGGACGGGCACCGCCGTGACTCGTGGGCTTCAACGGCCGAGACGCCAGCGGCGGTATTTCCGCGATGTCTGGGACGCGGTCAGTTCGGGCAGGCGTTGTGGCAGCCGCCGAAGCGCCCGGTGTCCGGTGGGGTGAAGCGGCTCTCCTGCGTCCCCCGCACCGCCTCGGTCATCGCCTTCTTCCAGATGAGCCCGGGAATCGACGTTCCTCCCACGCGGGCGTAGTGACGGCCGCCGATGGTGACGTCGATCATCGGGTGCCGGAGCGCGCCGCGCGTGTCGCCGAGACTGACGGCCGAGGCCAGGTCAGGGGTGTAACCGGCGTACCAGGCGGTTCGGTGGGCGTCCCCCTCGCCGGGCATGCCCGCCGCGTCGCGGCCGATGCCCTTGAGCGTGCTCTTCGCCAGGACGTCCGACAGCACTGCGGTGACCGCGTCGGCGACCGCCGGGTCGAGGACCTGCGCGCAGTGCGATGGGAAGGTGCGCAGGACGCCCGAGCCGTCCCGGATCTCCGTGATCACCCTTGGCTCGCAGAAGCGGCCGCGGGCGGCGAGGCTCGCGTAGGAGTTGGCCACCGAGACGGGATCGGCCTCGGTGATGCCGATCGTGAACGTCTCGAACTCACGAAATGGCTTCCCATCGGCGCTCCGCAACCCGAGCCGCTGGGCCATCTTGACGGTCTCACACAGGCCGACCTGCTCCTCCAATTTCATGTAGAAGGTGTTCACCGCGTCTCGGGTGCCGGATCGCAGGGTGACGAGCCGGTCTCCGCCCTTCTTCCGGTTATGGACGGCGACATGCGTATCGCCGACAGCGTTGCCCGCACAGTCTTTGAACCTCGAAAGGCCCTGGGCGCGGTATTCGTCGCCGACGTGGAAGCCGTCGTCGAATCGGAAGCCGGCGGCGAGCGCGGCGGCCAGGGTGTAGGGCATCGCCGTCGTGCCCTGTTGGAAGCCCGGCCCGTCGGCAGGGTCGCGGCTGGCGGCCATGGCCCTGATGGCGCCTTCACCCGGCGCGATCATGACTTGGGTGGCGATCTGTGCGTCCTCGCGGTGAACGTGGGCGTCCACGGCCCGCTGCGCGGCCCGCTGGAGCCGCCGGTCGATCGTCGTCCGGATCGTCAGGCCGTCGCGGGCGAGCAGTCGCGGATCCTCGGCGAGAAGCCGCTGTCTGACGTACCGGCAGAGGTAGGGATACCCGCTGTCCGCGCAGTCGCCGGACAACTCCTCGATGACGACGCCCTCGGCGTCCAGCAACACACTTTCGCCGGCCACGGTGGAAGCGGAGGCCGCGGGGGTGGCACCCGACGCCGCGGGGGTGGCACCCGACGTCGCGGGGGTGGCACCCGAGGCCGCGACGGTGGCACCGGCGGCCACGGGTTGCTCGCCTGCGCCGTCCGGACGTAACAACAGCAGAACCGCGGCGAACGCGCCCACCGCCGCGATGCCCAGGAAAACCAGAATCCCCTTCATCGTTGCCCCCTCAAAACACCTGATGCGATTCTGAATCATCGTCGAAACGACGAAGCGCGGACAACCGCCAGGAATCGCGCGGCCTTCCGGATGGGGGTATCGCCGGAAATCGGCATGCGCGTGCCCTGCCGGTGAATTTCGCCCGCCGGATCACGCTGGTCGCCGTTTCCGCTGTGGCGCCGGTTGCCACGCGGATCATCGGTACGGTGGGTGAGTCGCGACGGCGTCCGACTGCCGGAGGTGGCGTTGGTATCCCGAGTGGTCAGCTGGCTGGGACTGGTCGGTCAGCTGTTCCTGTTGCCGTTCTACTTGTCGAGCGGGCTGGTCGCGCCCCTTTGGGCGATCGTCGTTCTTCTCGTGGTGTGGGCGGGGCTGCTGGGCGTGGCCGTGTGGGCCGTGCGCAGGCGCTCCGCCTGGGGCCTGGCGGTGCCCCTCCTCGGTGTCGGCGCATGGGTGGGCGGCCTCTCGGCCGGCGAGGCGTTCCTGGGGTGGACGCCATGACCACCGTCCCCTCCGCCCGGCGCAACGCTCCAGGCCACAAGCACGCAGGAGACAACGGCAGTCCGCGCGGGCCGATACATCGCGGCGTGTAGCCGTCGTATATCCCACGTCCGGCGGCGGTTCCTAGCGTGGAGGGCGACCCGCCCGACCGACCGGGGATGAGGACGTCCGTGGCCTATCTCTTCGCCTTCTGCCGGCTGCTCACGGGGATCGTCTTCCTCATGTCCGCCGTAAGCAAGTTGCGTGGGCGGACGGCGTACGAGGAGTTCACGGCGGCCACCCGCGCGCTCACGCTCCTCCCGGCCCGGCGCGTCAGGCCCGTCGCGGCGCTCGTCGCCGCCGCCGAGGCCGCCGTCGCGCCGCTGCTGGCCTGGGGGCCCACCGTGCTCGCCGGCTTCTGCGTCGCACTGGGGCTGCTCGCGGCCTTCAGCGTGGCCATCCTCGTCGCGCTGCGGCGCGGCCGACGGGTCCCCTGCCGCTGCTTCGGCGCCTCCGCCGTTCCGGTCGGTCCCGGTCATCTCGCACGCAACGCCGTGCTCGTCGTCGCGGCCGCGGCCGGAGCGGTCCTGTCCGCGACCGAGGCGGTCGTGGGCGGGAGCGGAGCCGTCCTCACGGACCTCGGGCCGGCGGGGCTCGCCGCGGTCGCGCTCGCGGCCGGAGCCACGGCGGTCCTGCTGTCGGCGACCGGTGAGATCGCCGGTCTGTTCACCAGTACACCCTGACGGAGGTACCCCCTCATGCCGTTCCTGACAGCGCTCGTGCTGGGCGTCGGCGTCCTGTGCCTGATCGACCTGGTGCTGACGGTCGGGGTGATCCGGCGGTTGCGGGAGCACCAGGCGATGCTGTCGGCGCGGCCGGTGGCGTCCCCGCCGATCGTGCTCCCGCCCGGTGCGACGATCGGCGGCTTCTCCGCCGTGAGCACCGACGGCGTCCACGTCTCCGACGGGACGCTGACCGAGCCGGTCCTCGTCGGCGTCTTCTCACCCGACTGCTCCGCCTGCCACGACCGCCTGCCGCAGTTCGCCGAGCACGCGCGGACCTACCCGGGAGGACGCGGCAACGTGCTCGCCGTGCTCGTCGGCACGGAGGAGGAGGTGGCGGACCAGCGGCAGACGCTGGAGCCGGTCGCCCTGGTGCTGATCGAGGAGTACGGCACCGGCCTGACCGGGGCGTTGCAGGTGAAGGGCTTCCCGTCCCTCGCCCTGGTCGACGAGCGTAAGAGGGTCGTAGCGAGCGGGACCACTATCGACGACCTCGGCAAGATTCCCGCGCACGCGTGAAGGCGCGGGCGCGGGGCCATGCCGGAGCGCGGGCGGTGGTCACCGCTCTCGGCATGGCCTGGCGGGCGAGCAGGGGACTGACCAGCGCCTTCGCCGTCCTCAGCATGCTCATGGCCGCCCTGCCGGTGACGATCGCCTGGTGCACCAAGCTGGTGCTCGACGAGATCGCCGGCGGCCGGGCCGAGGCCGGCGTGACCGCGGCCCTGGGCGCCGCGCTCGCCGGGTGCGGGGTGCTGACGGCGCTCGGGCCGCAGGTCGTCCAGTACGTCAGGGACGAGAGCGGGCGCAGGGTCGGCCTCGTCGCCCAGGACCGACTCTTCCGATCCACCGAGCGGTTCGTCGGCCTCGCCAGGTTCGAGGACCCCGCGTTCCTCGACCGGATTCGGATGGCGCAGCAGTACGGCGGAGCGACCCCGGGCATGGTGGTCTCCGCCGCCCTGGGCGGCGCCAGGACGGTGCTGACCGGTGCCGGGTTCCTCGTCTCCCTTGTGACGATAAATCCGTGGATGGCCGTCCTGGTGGTGGGGGCGGCGGCGCCGTCCCTGGCCGCGGAGCTCTGGCTGTCCCGGCGGCGTGCCGCGATGCTGTGGGGCATCGGCCCGGTCGAGCGCCGCGAGTTCTTCTTCGGCGAGCTTCTCGTCAACGTCCGGGCGGCCAAGGAGCTTAGGCTCTTCGGCATCGGGGCGCACCTGCGCGGGCTGATGAACGCCCAGAGGCGGGCCGCGAACGCCGAGCGGAGCCGTACCGACCGGCGCGAGCTCGGCGTCCAGGCCGTCACCGGGACCACGGCGGCGCTGGCGGCCGGGGGCGGCCTGCTGTGGATTCTCGTCTCCGCCGCGAACGGCACGGGCGGGGTCGGCGACGTGGCATTGTTCGTCGCGGCCGTCGCCGGAGTCCAGGCGGCGGTGAGCGGTCTCGTCGTCGAACTCGTCACCGCGCACCAGCAGGTGCTGCTGTTCGGCCACTACCTCGCCGTCCTGGACGCCGAGCCGGACCTGCCGGTCCCGGCCCGGCCCCGGCGGGCCGGCCCGCTGCGCCGGGGGATCGAGCTGGACGACGTGTGGTTCCGCTACTCGCCCGGCCACCCCTGGGCCCTGCGCGGCGTGAACCTGGCCATCCCGTACGGCACGGCGGTGGCGCTCGTCGGGAGGAACGGCGCGGGCAAGAGCACCGTGGTCAAGCTCCTGTGCCGGATGTACGACCCCGAACGTGGCTCGATTCGCTGGGACGGGGTCGATCTCAGGGAGATGGACCCGGTTGAGCTTCGCGCCCGGATCGGGGCGGTGTTCCAGGACTACATGGAGTACGACATGACCGCGGCCGAGAACATCGGCCTCGGCGATCTCGCCGCGCTCGACGATCGGGGGAGGATCGAGGCGGCCGCGCGGCGGGCGGGCGCGCACGGCGCCGTGAGCGGCCTGCCCCGGGGGTACGACACCATGCTGTCGCGGGTCTTCGCCGTTCCCCCCAAAGACGCCGACCCAGAAGACGCCGACGCAGAAGTCGGCGGTGCGGAGGACGGCGGTGCGGAGGACGGCGGCGCCGCGACGGGCGTCCACCTGTCGGGCGGGCAGTGGCAGCGGCTCGCCCTCGCCCGTGCCTACCTGCGGGGCGAGCGGGACCTGCTGATCCTGGACGAGCCCAGCTCGGGCCTCGACGCCGAGGCGGAGCACGAGATCCACCAGGGCCTGAGGGAGCACCGCCGCGGGCGCACGAGCGTGCTGATCAGTCATCGTCTCGGCGCGGTGCGCGACGCGGACCACATCGTGGTCCTCGACGGCGGACAGGTCGCGGAGCAGGGCGCGCACGCCGAGCTGCTGGGGCGTGGCGGAATATACGCCCACCTGTTCACCCTGCAGGCGGAGGGATACCGGCAGCCGGAGGACCGGGACGTGGGCGCCCCGCACGACCGGCTCTCGGGGGCGCGATGACACCGGTCCTGCTCGTCCTTCTCGCGGCGGCGCTCCCGGCCGCCGCCGTGACGGCGATCCGGCGGACCCTGCACGTCGTCGAGGTGCACGGGGAGAGCATGGAACCGGCCCTGCGGTCCGGTGACCGGGTCCTCGTACGGAGGCTGCGACCCGGACGGCCCGGACGGCGCGTCCGGCGCGTCCGGCGCGGGGACGTCGTCGTCATCTCCCGGGTGGGCCCGGGAGAGGGCTTCACGCTCGACGGCGGCACGAATCTGGTGATCAAGCGGGCCGCGGCCGTGGCCGGGGACCCGGTTCCGCCGGAGTTCGAGGGATCGGGAGAGGCCCGCGTGCCGCCGGGACGGCTGCTCGTCCTCGGGGACAACCCGTCGCGCAGCACCGATTCCCGGCAGTGGGGTCTCCTCCCCGAAAGCAGAATCACGGGTGTCGTGATCAGGCGGCTGCACACGGGATTCAGATGAAGCGGATACAGGACCCCATGTATCGCGGTGGTATGTCCGTGATCGGAGCCGCTCCTAATGTCGGCCGGGCAACGGAGTTCTTCAAGAAGGAGGAACTGAATGACACGGACGATTCAGCGGCTGGCGGACCGGATGGTCGCCCGGCTGGTCCCGGCCACCCGCGCTGAGGCGATCAACTGCTGGTACGAGGGTTCGACCTGCGTCCGGCGCTACTGCTGCACCGGGTCGGAGATTCCCGGCGGCCGCTACTGCACTACGTGGCAGTACCTCTGTTAGACGAGCACGGCGGAGCGCCCCATCGCACGCGGGGCGCTCCGCCCTCGCATCAATCCATCTCCTCAAATGGAGGCCGCGGTGGTTCGGGCGATCTCCATGGCGTACAGGCGGGTGAGGTCGTTCATCCGGTAGTGGTCGGGGGCCACCGGCTTCATCAGGCGGAGATCGGCCAGTCTGCCGAGCGCCGCCCACGCCGTACGCCGGTCGCACCCGAGCAACTCCGCCGCGATCGCCGACCGGCAGTCGGCCACGCCTCGCTCGCCGAGCCGGTGGAACAGGGCGAGCGCGCTGCCGTCCGCCGTCCCCTCGCACTGCCGCAGGGCCTGGTAGTCGAGGTCGAGGGCGCCCCGCACGGAGAGGTCACCGCAGGTCAGCAGGTCGAGCCGGTGCTCCTCGTCGGCCAGCATGTCGGCGAACGCCGCCAGCGTCCACTCCCGCCGCACGGCCAGTCGCTTGCCCGCGATCCGCAGCGCGAGCGGCAGGTTGTCGCAGAGCCGGGCCACTCTCCGCACCTGCTCGGGGTCGACCCGGTCCCGGCCGCAGAGCCCGGACAGCAGCTCGTACGCCGCGTCGTCGGTGAGGGGAGCGAGGGGCAGGTGGACGACATCGTCGAGCGCCGCGAGCACGGCCCTGCTGGTGACCACGAACTGGCACCCCGGACACGCGCCGATCAAAGGGCGCAGCTGCCCTTCGCCGGTCGCGTTGTCGATGAGGACCAGCACGCGCTTGACCTCCGTGGCGGTCCTGAACTGGAGCACCGCGTCGTCGAGGTCCGGGGCGATCCGGTCGCCCGGCAGTCCCAGCAGGCTCAGCAGCCGCGCCAGCGTCTCGTACGCGCCGGGCCTGGGCAGGGATCGCAGGTCGACGTGGAGCACGCCGCCGGGGAAGTCCGGCGCCGCCGCCCGGACGGCGTGCAGGGCCAGGGCCGACTTCCCCACTCCCGCGGGGCCGTGTACGGCGACGGGCCGCGGGGGAGAGGCGGCGATCGCGGCCACGAGATCCTCCAGCTCCGGGTCCCGGCCCACGAGACATCCCGGACCCGAGGCCGGCGCCGCCTTGGGCACGGGCACGGGCTGGGACGGATCGCGGGCGGGAACCACGGGGACCGCCAAGAGCGCGGGGTCCCGGTTGAGTACGCTCCGGTGCAGCCCGGCCAGCTCCGGCCCGGGCTCGACGCCCAGCTCCTCCGCCAGGAACGTGCGCGCCTGTCCGTAGGCGGACAACGCCGCCGCGGAGTCCCCGGTGCGGTACAGCGCGAGCATGAGGGTGCCCCACAGCCGCTCCCTGGTGGGATGGGCTGCCACCATCTCGCGGAGCTCCGGCACGGCGTCGGCGTGTTCGCCCAGCGTGAGACGGGCCTCGGCCCGCGCTTCCAGGGCCAGGCAGCGCTGCTCGGCGAGCGCGTCCAGGCGCGGGCCGAGCGCCGCCGTCCTGGGCACGTCCTCGGCCGGCGCGCCCCGCCAGCACGTGAGGGCCGCCGACAGGTGCCGCAGCGCCGCCTCCGGCTGCCCGGCGGACAGCGCCTTCTTGCCCTGGCGCAGGGCATCGGCGAACTCGGTCACGTCGAGCTCGCCGGCCCGCACGGCGAGGACGTAGCCGGGCGGCCGGGCCGTCAGCCGATCGCCGTCTTCGAGCGCGCGACGCAGCCGGTTGACGTAGGTGCGGACGTTGGCGACGGCGGAGCGGGGCGGCTCCTCGTCCCAGACAGCCATGACCAGCCGGTCGATCGACACGACCCGGTTGGGTTCGAGCAGCAGCGCGGTCAGCAGGGCGCGCTGCTTGGGTGAGCCGAGCGGGACCGGCCTGTCGTCCCTCCTGACCTCGATCGGGCCCAGCAACCGGAACCGGAGGTTCATCCCGCCCTCCGCGGGCCCGAGGAGGCGGACGGCGGTTCCCAGCCGGGTGATCGATGCACGAAAGGACCTCCGTAGGCGTCTCGGGAGGAACGTCTGAGGAAAGCACAACGAAGATCGCCGTCCGTGTGGGCTCCCACAAGGTGCGTGAGCGTCCGGAACAGTCCCGGACACCGCAGGGAGGAGGGCGGGTTTCGTCATCGCGAAGGTCGTGCGTGATTAGCGGAGGGCCGGGCGGGAACCGACTACCGCATGACGGGTACGGGCGACGAGGCCCTGTCCGACCTCATCATCCAGGTGGCGACCCGCCTGTTCGCCGGGCTGGGCTACGACGGTACGGACATGCGACAGATCGCCGACGCCGCGGGCGTCGACGTGACGATGCTCAAGCGGCAGTTCGGCGACAAACGGACGCTCTACCTCGCGGTCATGGATCGGATGAACCGCTACCACAACGCCGTCCTGGAGAAGGGCGTCAAGGACCTCGTCAGCGCACCGCCCGAACGCAAGATCGCCGCCCTGCACGCGCTCCTCGACCTGTACGTCGACTTCTGCTGCCGGTATCCGGAGTATCCGGCGCTCTACACCTTCAGATGGCTCTCCGACGCCAGCGACGTCCCCGAGCCGGAGCCGATGTACGCCGCGCCGGCGGCGCAGTTCGTGAGCGACAGCATCGCTCCCCTGGTGACCGCCCGGGACGTGGACGTGGACTACATGATCAACTCGGTCATCTGGTGCGTCCACAGCTTCGTGCAGAGCGGCGTGTACGACCGGTCGGGCCGGCGTTACGGCCACGACCATCCGGGAGCGCTGTGGCACTTCCGCAGGCACCTGCATCGAATGGTCCACCGCACCCTCCTCCTGCCGGGAGAGCCCCCGCCGGTCGAGCGTCCGTCCCGCGAGTGAGGCCCCACGTGCCGGACATCGATCCGGGACGGGCGTGGTAGTAATGGGACCCGCGGAGGAGGCCGTACAGACAGAGCCACGAAGACAGAGTTGGTGCAACCATGACCGAGCGGTACCTCGGCGTTCTCGGCATCGGCGAGGCGCTGGGCGTGAGCCGGCACGCGGTGCACAAGTGGCGCTCGCGCTATCCCGCCGAATCGGCGCACCCCTTCCCCGAGCCCGATGTCGAGATCGACGGGACTCCCGGCTGGCGCCCCGACCGGCTGACGGAGATCACCGAGTGGCGCAACGGCCTGCCGGGCCGGGGTACCGGCGGCGGACGTCCCACCGCCGCGCGCCAGGAATACCTCAAGGAGGCGGCCGCGCGGGGCATGGACCGGGACGAGGCGCTGCGCGCGCTCGCCACGCTCGCCGAGGAGTTTCCCGAGATGACCGAGCCGGAGATCTGCGCCTGGCTCATCGGGCACTGGCGGCGCTGACACGCCCCCCGCGCACCAGGTCGGTCAGGGCGCCGATCATGAGCCGCAGCCGAGAGGCCGCACGTGGCGGCGGCCGATGGGAACGGCCGGACTGATCTCGCACCTGGTGCTGCGGCAGGCCCGCCACCCTGCTGCGCGAGCGTCGCGGCGACGGGCGCGTGGCTGGTTTCGTGTCAGGAGATTGGGGGGTGCGGCGCCTGCCGGGTGTGGTGGTCCAGCAGGCGGGTGAGCAGGTGCACGAACTGGTCGCGTTCGGCGGGGGTCAGCGGGGCGAGCAGTTCGTCGTGGAGGTCGTCCAGGACCTTGTCCAGGCGGCGCAGGTGCCGGCGGCCTTGGGCGGTGATCGTGATGACGTTGCGGCGGCGGTCGTCGGGGTCCGGTGCCCGGCCGACGAGGCCGCGCTCGGCCAGTTCGTTGAGGACGCCGACCATGTCGCTGCGGTAGATGCCGGTGCGCCGGCTCAGCGTCGCCTGGCTGCCTGGGCCGTGCTCATGCAGCGAGGCCAGCACGGCGTAGTGCCACTTGCGGGCGTCGGCCTGGGCCAGCCCCTCGTTGATCAGCCGGTCCGACTGCGCGGTCATGCCCGACAGCAGGCGGCTGGCCCGTCGGCGCAGTCTGTCCGGCGTTCTCGTCTCGCCGTCGTGCGGCATGTCGCTGGCTTCGGCTCCGCTGCTCATGACGCTGATCCTACCCTGTTGCGTTAGTCGGACTAACGATGTAGGTTCGTTCGTAGCGCAAACGTTAGCGCTATAAACGTTAGTGACTGAAACGGATTGGAAGGTCATCGTGACGACCGCAGCCCAGACCTTCGGCACCGCGCTCATCGGCCAGACCGAGAAGGCGCTCAACGCGATCCTGGACCGGCAGCTCACCGGGACCGGCATCACCGAACCCCAGTGGGTGACCCTCACGTTGACCGTGGTCAGCGGCGGGACCATCGACCGGGCCGAGCTCATCCAGCGGGTCGGCGGCGCCACCCAGTTCAGCCAGGCGTCGGTGGCCGAACGCATCGCCGAACTGACCGCCGCGGGATTCCTGCGCGACGGCGGCGAGGGCCGCGTCCAGGTCACCGACGAAGGGCGCGAGCGCTGGACGCAGGTCCGCGCCGCGATCGGCCCGATCACCCAGGGGCTGTGGGGCGACCTGCCGGCCGAGGACCTGGCCACCGCGGGCCGCGTCCTGAGCACCGTCCTGGGCAGGGCCAACGCGGTGCTGGCCACCCCCTGAACCCTGACTCCCCGAGCCGCCACCCCCGGCGCGAGGACAACATCTCTGCCCTGCAGCACGAAAGAGGAAGTCATGTCCACGCACACTCTGATCGCCGACCGTATCGAGATCGCCGACCTGCTCACCCGCTTCGCGCTCCTGCTCGACGAGAAGCGATGGCAAGACGCGGGCACCGTCTTCACCGACGATGTGGCCGTGCACTCGCCCCGCGGGGGCGAACTCCGCGGCATCGGCAAGGTCGTCGACTTCATGCGGCAGAGCGAGGTCGAAGGGCAGGAGGCCCAGCACACGACCACCGATCTCCTGGTGGACGTCGACGGCGACCAGGCGGCCGTCTCGGCGAACTCGCTCGTGTACTACTACCGCCCCGGCCAGGCGCCCCACTTCACCGGCGGCCTGCGACAGCACTTCACCGCGGCCCGCACGCCGGCAGGCTGGCGGTTGCGTGAGGTGCGGATCACGCCCGCCTGGACACGCGAGAGCTGACCTCCGCGAGTCCGGGGACACACGCACCTCATCCGGCACGGACCCAGCCAGGGCAACGTGGCGAGGTGGACGGCAAGCCCTGATCGATCAGCCGGGCCGCGGCCCGGGTCGATGAAGGCGACGTCGGCGGGCGTCATCTCGGGAGTTCAACAACCCTCGGAAGCCGTTTTTGACACTATCGAGAGGGCGACCGCGCCTCCGAAGCCGCCCGCCCAGCCATCGCAGGACCTGCTCGCCACCGAACCCGCCGTCTCGACCTGAATCAAGATCGGCTACGCGCGGGTGCCGACCGGCGGGCAGAACCTCGACCGCATCGACAGACAGACCGTCGACGAGCAGCGGCGGACGCCGCGCTTGAGTTCGAGCGCGCTCGAACTCCTAGCGTCGCTGGCATGACATCTCAACCAGGGACTCAGCGAACATGGATCATCACTGGCGCGTCGGCGGGCTTCGGCCGTGCCATCGCCGAGTGCGCGCTCGGGCGGGGCGACAACGTGGTGCTGGCCGTGCGGCGGCCCGGGTCGGTGGCCGACCTCGCAGACGCCCACCGCGACCAGGTGCTGGTCGCCGAGCTCGACGTGCGTGACACCGGACGCGCCGGGGACGTCGTACGGTCAGCGACCGACCGATTCGATCGGGTGGACGTACTGGTGAACAACGCCGGCCGCGGGGTCATCGGCGCGGCCGAGGAGGTCAGCGAGGAGGAGCTTCGCGCGTCTTTGGAACTGCATCTGCTGGGTCCGGCGGCGCTCGTGCGGGCCGTCCTGCCGTACTTTCGCGAGCAGAGGTCGGGCACGATCGTGCAGATGAGCAGCCAGGGCGGGCGCATCTCCTTCCCCGGTGTCGGCGCGTACTCGGCCGGCAAGTTCGCGCTCGAAGGCTGGTCGGAGGCGCTGGCCGGCGAGGTCGCGCCATTCGGAGTCCGGGTGATGATCGTCGAGCCGAGCCGGTTCCGCACCTCGTTCAACGCGCCCGGCGTGCTCGGGGTCGCCGACGCCAGCGCCGCGTACGCCGGGCTGCTGGGGGCCGTCCGCAACGACATGGCGAGCGCCGACGGGATTCAGGAGGGCGATCCGGTACGGGCCGCGGAGATCATCGTGAACCTGGTCGCCGGTGACGAGCTGCCGCTGCGCCTTCCGCTCGGGCGTGAGGCGGTCGAGCGCATCGGAAGGTCCTACCGGCAGAACCTGGATGAGCTCGAACGCTGGGCCCCTGCCGCGCGTGCGGCCGACTTCCCCGGCGCCACCGCGTCCGCCCGGCCGATCTAGAGTGTCGCCATGGCCACGGACGACTTGATGTCGAGGGCGCTCGCCGCCCTCGACGAGGTCGACGGCCCGATGTCGGTCGAGGTAATCCACCGCCTCGTCGATGTCAGCGCCGTCACCGACCCCATGACCATCACGGAGGTCGCCGACCTGCTTGACATGTCGCCGCACACGCTGCGCTACTACGAGCGGATCGGGCTGGTCGAGGTGGCCCGCGACGCCAGCGGCCACCGCAGCTACGATGCGGAGGCGGTACGGAGACTGGTGTTCCTGACCCGCATGCGCCTGTCTGGGATGGCCATGCGCGACCTTCAGCATTACATGCGGCTGGCCGACGAAGGCGACGGCACCGTCCCCGAGCGCCTTGACCTGCTGCTCGAACACCGCGACACGATCCGCCGGCAGCTTAAGGAGCTGACCCTGTCGCTGGCGGCGACCGAATACAAGATCGCCACCTACGGCGGCCACACCGGCCCGTCGTCAGCGGGGAAGGCCTGACCCGTCGGCACCGAACCGCGCCGAATGGGTGCACCGCGCCCAGTCGGCACAGTCACCCTCGTCCTCATGACTTGGGCGAAGACATCGGTTCGACGCGGACGGCATGATCGGCGCCGACGGCATCCACTAGCGGACCCGGCAGAGCATCGACCCGGACGCACCGAAGGTCCGGTACCTGGGCATCATGGGGCGGCGACGAACGGCCTGGCCCGACTGGTCGTACGGCTCCTCCCCCCATACTTTTTGCGGAGGGCAGCCAAAGGCGGGATCGGATTCCTCGATCGGATGTTCGACCACCGCTGGCCGGAGCTGGAGGCGTACCGCGGCGAGACGGTGTGGGGGTCGTTACGTGAGACCTTCCTGGCCCAGATCGTGGGTCCGCACTTCGAGGCTCTGTGCCGCGACTACGCCATGGGCGCCCGCGAAGACGTGTCCGGGGGGTTTCCCCGCCACGGTGGGCGCGGGCACCGTGAACGACCCGGAGAACCGCACCCAGATAGACATCGACGTGGCGGTCTTCTCTCCTCCTGACGGAGGCCGGGCGGGCACGCTGTTGTCCCTGGGGGAGGCGAAGTGGGGGGAGACGATGAGCCAGCACCACGTGGGGCGGCTGGCCCGGGCCCGCAACCTCCTCGCCGCCAAGGGCTACGACACCCGCGACACGATCCTCGCCTGCTACGGCGGTGCGGGTTTCACCGCCGAGTTGCGGGCCGCGGCCGCCTCGGACGACCGCCTGCGTCTCATCGGCCTCGACGAGATTCACGGCGGCTGACGACCGCTCAGGCCGGCCTCGGCCGCACCCCCGCCCTGCGGCGGTTCCGCACGCCCTGCGCCCGGCGGGCGTAGGGTCGCCCGGACGGTCAGCTCTTGCAGATGTTCTGCGTGGCGGTGCGGGCGGTGGGGGTCGCCTGCGGCGAGGGCGCCGCCGGCGTCGCGGAGCCCTCCGGCGCGGCCACGGTCACCTTCTTCACGTCGTGGTTCTGCTGGCCCACGACGACCTCGATGCCGGTCACGTCCGCTTGCTCGCGCAACTCCGCGCCCGGGATGGCGGCGGCCACCGTACGCGCCGAGTCCGCACGCCCGGGCGGGTAGCGGACGACGGTGGTGGCGAAGTCGCGCCGGGCCGTGTTGCCGGGAGTCGAGGGCACCATGAAGCCCGCTTCGACGAGGCGGGCCTTCGTGGTCGCGCCGAGGCCGTTGACGGACGTCCCGTTGAGCACCTTGACCGAGATCCGGCCGGGCGGGATCGTGAGCGCCGTCGGCGAGGTCGTGGGGGTCGCCGAGGCCGGGGGGCTGCCCGAAGGAGACGCCGAGGCCTTCGCCGACGGCTTGACGAGGGGCTGGTCGGCGTCGATCCGCCGGAACAGGTCGCGGGCGGCGGCCTTGTCCCACAGCACCGCCGACTCGCCGGTCGGCGCCTGGTAGTTCACGTCGGACAGCGGCACGGTCGCGAACGACACGTCGTCGGTCGAGACGGCCTTGAACTGGTCGATCATGCCGAGCAGGTTCTTCTGCAGGCCCGGGTCCACCTTGATCGTCCTGAAGGTGGAGTCGAGGAACCCCTTGAGCCTGATCGGGTTGGCCAGCGTGCCGCCGCTGAGCGCCTTGTTGAGCAGCGCGGAGATGACCTGCTGCTGCCGGTCGATGCGGTCGAGATCGGAGCGCGCGGTGGCCCTCGTGCGGGCGTAGGCGAGCGCGTTGACGCCGTCCAGCGTGTACGTCCCCGGCTGCAGGTTCAGCTTGGTCTTCGGGTCGTCGATGGTCACCGGCGTGCAGACGGTCACCCCGCCCAGCGACTCCACCACGCCGATGAACCCGAGCACGTTGACCTCGACGTAGTGGTTGATGCGCAGCCCCGTCGCCTGCTCCACCGTCTTGACCGCCAGCTTGGCGCCGCCGAACTGGTACGCGGCGTTGATCTTGTGCTCGCCCTTGCCGGGAACCGTCGTCCAGGTGTCCCGCGGCAGGCTGACGACGGTGACCTTGCCGTGGTCCTCCGACAGGTGGATCACCATCATGGTGTCGGTGCGTTCGCCGACGTCGCGGCCGAGGTGGAGCTGGTTCTGCTGGCGCCTGCTCAGGTTGTCGCGCCGGTCCACGCCCACGAGCAGGATGTTCATCGCGCCCCGGGACCCGGCGTCGCTCGTGCCCGCGTCCACCGACTCGATCCGGTTGAGCGCGTAGTTCGGCACCAGCCAGGCGACGCCGGAACCGATCAGCACGACTCCGGACAGCGAGCCCGAAATGACCAGCGATCGGAGGTTCGACCTCCGCTGGCGGGCGCGTTGCGCCGTCAGCTTCACCCCGCCGTACCCGTCGCCCCCTATGCGGACGCCGGAGTCCTCCCCATCGTCGCCGGGCATTCCCGTCCTCCGGTTGCCTTCTCCACCCCCCCGTACAGTAGCGTGAGCGCCGCCATGAAGCCCTTTCCCGACTCGCGACAGGCGAGCCAGAATCCCGCGCGGAACTGGCCCCCGATCTCGGTGATCATGCCGGTGCTCAACGAGGAACGGCACCTGCGCGACGCCGTGCGGCAGGTTCTCGAACAGGACTACGAGGGCCCGCTCGAGGTCGTCATCAGCGTGGGCCCCTCCCACGACCGCACGCAGGAGGTGGCCGACGCGATCGCGGCCGCGGATCCCCGCGTCGTCGTCGTGCCGAATCCCACCGGCCGCACCCCCAACGCCCTGAACGCCGCCATCGCCGCGTCCCGCAACCCCATCATCGCGCGGGTCGACGGGCACGCCATCCTGCCCCGCGACTACCTGCGTACGGCCGTGGAGACGCTGGAGCAGACCGGGGCCGACAACGTCGGCGGCATCATGGCCGCCGAGGGGATCACGCCCTTCGAGCAGGCGGTGGCCTGCGCCATGACCTCGAAGATCGGCGTGGGCAACGCGCGGTTCCACACGGGCGGGGAGGCCGGCCCGGCCGACACCGTCTACCTGGGCGTCTTCCGCCGCAGCGCCCTCGACCGGGTGGGCGGCTACGACGAGCACTTCCTGCGCGCGCAGGACTGGGAGATGAACCACCGCATCCGGGAGACCGGCGGGCTGGTGTGGTTCCAGCCGAGGATGCGAGTCACCTACCGTCCCCGGCCCAACGTGCGCGCCCTGGCCAAGCAGTACTTCCACTACGGCCGCTGGCGGCGGGTCGTCTCCCGCACCCACCAGGGCACGATCAACCTGCGCTACCTGGCCCCGCCCGCGGCGGTGGCGGCGATGGCGCTGGGCCTGGTGGTCTCGCCGTTCTTCTGGCCCGGCCTGATCATCCCCGGCGGCTACCTCGCGGCGATCCTCGCGGGCTCGGTGCTCACCGGCCGCGGACTGTCCGGCGCCGCGCTCCTGCGCCTGCCGCTGGTGTACGCCACCATGCACGTCTCGTGGGGGACGGGCTTCCTGACCAGCCCCCCGAAGCTCAGCAAGCCCCGTCCCAAGCCCGAACGGGCGAGCCTAGAGGACCTCTTCGAAGACTGAGGTGTCCAGCGTGAAGCCGATCGGGTGGGGGACGTGGATCTCCCGCCCGAACGGCACCGTCGAGGTCACCTGATACTGCCCCTCCTTGGGGTCGCTGTAGACCGTGACCGACGCGGGCCTCGTCAGCGGGTCCACGAGGAGCATCGCCGGGACCCCGCCCCCGGCGTAGATCGCCGGCTTCTTGACGCGGTCGTCCTCCGTGCTGCCCTTCGAAACCACCTCGGCCACCAGCATCAGACCGGATGAGAGCAGTTCGCGTTCCCCCCAGCGCGGGCAGTCCTTGGGGGCGAGGACGAAGTCCGGCTCGACCGGATCCCGGCTGCCGTCGATGCACACATCGACGTTGCCTGCCCAGGCCCGCCAGCCGCGCTCGTCCAGGAGAGGGATGAACGCGCGGAACAGGTGCATGGCGGCTTGGCCGTGCTCGGGGGTGCCCACGGGGCTCACTATCAGTCTCCCGTCGATGATCTCGGTCCGCAGACCCGGAAGTGGGGGCAGCGAATCGAACAGCTCGCGAGGAGTGCTAGGCAGTGGCCGCTCGGGTACGGGTGCCAGAGCGGGACCGTGGGGTTTGCGCGAGATTGCGACCATGGGAACGCATCCCTTCGTGTCCGCGTCGATACGCTGAGTTGACAGGCCCAGTATTTCAGTCGCGGGCGACAGGGGCGAGGGCCTCGGGGCCGAGGGAACGGGCGCGCGCCTCGGCCCGTGCGGAGGCACGCCGTACGGCCTCCTCGAAGCGGGCCAGCGGGTCCGGATGGTCGGCGCCGAGCAGGTAGGCGCGCAGGGCGCGCCGGGCGGCGGCCATGTCGTCGTCCCCCGGGGCGTCGAGACGGCGCAGGATGTCCGGCAGCTCGGCCAGGTCGGCGCCGAGCAGGTACGCCGCGCCCGCGGCCGGGTAGCGCTCGCGGAACCGGTCCTCCGGCAGGCCCGCCACGTTCGCCACGACGTACGGCTTGCCGCTGGCCACGAAGTCCGACACCACGCTGGAGATGTCGGAGATCAGCACGTCCGCCTCGTTGAAGCACTCGTACAGCGACGGCTCGCGGCCGGTCACGACGAGATGCGGCATGCCGGTGCTCTCGTGCAGCAGAGTCATGATCTTCCGGTGCGCCAGGCGGGCGGCCGGCGAGCGGTGGCCGGTCAGCGGGTGCGGCTTGTAGATCACCCGCACCGGCCGGTTCAGCAGGGCGCGCACGATCGCGGGGCCCATGGCGACGAGCGAGCTGTGGAACAGGTCGTCGCTCCAGCCCTCCCACGTGGGCGCGTACAGGACGGTCCGGTACGGCGCCGCCCCCTCGGCGTACGGGCTGGTGCGCCGCACCCCGGCGAGCTGGGGGCGGCCGACCTCCTCGACGGCCTCGTCCCGCACGCCCACCTGGGCGCGCAGGTAGCGGTCCCGCCCGGCGGGCCCGGCCACCCAGACCTCGTCGTACACCTTGGTGTACGGGTTGAAGGACGCCTCCTTGTCGCTGTCGCCGTGGCCGATGAACACGCTCCGCACGCCCGGCACCCGGAGCATGTGGATGTTGTTGCCGACGTTGGCGGGGAACAGCGCGACCCGCACGCCGTCGAGCGCGCGGAAGTTCATGAGGTCGACGGAGGCGGGGACGCACACCACCGGCAGCGTCGTCGACCCGAGGGCCGTGACCAGCGCCCGCTCGCGCAGCACCACCAGCGTCCTCGGCGTGATCCGCTCCAGCGTCCCGAGCCACATCGTGGCCTGGTAGGCCGCCGTGACGGGCCCGGAGAAGTACATGACGACCTCGGGCCGGTAGGCGGCGACCCACTCGTCCACGACCGCGAGGACCCGTCGCCGGTCGCCCAGGTGCCTGGCCCGCCGCGCGTGCGCCAGCAGCGCGGCCATCGCGACGACCTCCAGCGCCAGGGCCACGGCGGCGCCCGCCGCGCCCGTCCAGCCCAGCCCCGCCGACGCCCCGGCCGCGGCCGGCACGACCGCGAGCGCGTCGAGGTAGAGCAGCTTGGCGCCCCGCCAGGTGAGCAGCGCGCGGGGCGGCGCGGGCGGGATCCGCAGCGCGGGCAGGTCGATGTTGCGGGTCATCACCGGCATCTGGTTGTGCCGGCGGTCGACGTGCTCGGCGAGCCACGTCTGCACCGCCCGCAGGCCGTGGAACAGGAACAGCCCGGCCGCGAACGCCGCGAACCACCACGGCCGCCCCGGGGCCAGCCGCGCCAGCAGCACGACGACGGCCGTCTCACGCGACAGGAAGCGGACCGTGGCCCCGAGATGGGCCCGGCTGAGCGTCCCCGCCGCCCTGCCGGGCAGCGCGATCTCCGCGGCGTACGACAGCGGCACGAGCACCGCGAAGGTCGCGGGCAGCGGCCACACGGCGGCCGCGAGCATGGCCGGGTACGACGCGAGCGTGAGCGCGGTGAACGCGCCCCTGCGCCCACCGGTCATGCCTCTCAGGGCCGGTCGACGGACCAGCCTGACCAGTGCGTTCGGGGCCCTGCGCCCCCTGATGTTTCCCCCCATGGGCGGGCGCCCGTCCCTCCGTAGATGGTTGCGGTCATCGGCTGAGCCGTACGTCCACGACCTGTCCCGTGAGGCGGGACAGCAGCACGTCGAGGCTGGTGCGGGCGACGGCGGCGGGGGAGAGAAGCGTTCCGGCGGGTTCGTCGCCGAACGCGCGCAGCCGCATGGGGGTGGCGGTGCGCTCGGGGTTGACGCAGTTGACGCGGACACCCTGGCAGGCCCACTCGTCGGCGAGCGCCTGGGTGAGGTTGACGACGGCGGCCTTCGTGGAGGAGTAGAGGCTGTAGTCGGCTCGGCCCCGGGTGTAGGACGAGGAGGTGTAGAGCAGGAGGTGGCCGCGGGTCTCCATCAGGTATTTCACGGACGCGCGGGCGATGTTGACCGGCCCGAGGTAGTTCACCCCGATGGTCTCCTCGATCGTGTGCTGCCCGGACTCGCCGAGTTTGCCCATGTGCAGCACGCCCGCGGTGTTGACGACGTAGTCGATCCGGCCGGTCTCGGCGTACACGCGGGCCAGCGCGTCCTCCACGGCGGCGACGTCCTCGACGCGCACGCCGTTCTGGCTCCGGGAGAACGAGTGGACGCTCGCGCCGTAGCCCCTGGCCAGCGCGACGATGTCCGCCCCGATGCCGTAGCTGCCGCCGAAGACCACGAGCGTGCGGCCCGCGAGCCCGGCCCGGTAGGCCTCCTCGTCCAGAGCGGGCGCCGTGTTCTCGGCGAGCTGGAAGAGCTTGTCGGCGATGAAGACGTCGACCGGGTGGGTGACCTTCATGTTGTGCTCGCTGCCGGGCACGATGTAGATCGGCACGTCGGGCAGGTACCGCAGCACGACGCCGCAGTCGTCCGTCGTGGGCAGCGAGGGGAACTCGGGGTCGGCCAGGGCGCGCTCGTACGCCGCCCGGATCACCGACAGCCGGAAGCACTGCGGGGTCTGCCCGCGGCGCAGGCGCGAGCGGTCGGGGATGTCGCGGATGATGTCGCCACGCGGGCCCGGCGCGGCCACCACGATCGTGTCGGAGGACGGGATCGCCACCTCGACCGCCTCGTAGCGTTCGAGGGCGGCCACGCACTCGCCGATGATGCGCGGCTCGATCAGCGGCCGCACCGCGTCGTGCAGCAGCACGTCGCACTCCTGCTCGCCCAGCGCGCACAGCGCCCGCCAGGTCGTCTCGGTACGGCTCGCGCCTCCTTCGAGCACCCGGCCGACCTTGGTGTAACCGTTCCTCCTGACGAGTTCCTCGGCCTCGGCGACGAAACCGGGGGCCATCAGGACGACGACCTCGTCGATCTCCGGATGGCCGTCGAACACGTCGAGGGTGTGCTCCAGGATCGTCTTCCCGGCGATCTTCAGAAGCTGTTTCGGGGTGTTGAGGCCCACGCGCTGACCGACGCCGCCGGCCAGCACCACCCCCACCCTGCGCAGACGCGATTCGGCGATCATGATGTCCTCCCCGGAGGAGACCATACCCGTGCCGGAAGCCGGAGAAGGTGATTGCCACCTAGTGATCACTCGGTTACTTTGCGAGGTGAGCACGTGCGGGTCAACGTGAAGCGGGTTTCCATATGGGGGCGGATCCGAGCAAGCCCGGTACGTCACGGGACACAGAGACGGTGGCGGTCGTCCTCGCGACCTCCCCGGCCGCCGGGCTGCCCTGGTCCGACGGCGCCCGGTCCGAGGGCAGCCTCCTGGAGCGGCTCACCGCCCAGCTCCGCACGCTTCCGGTCCGCGAGGTGCTGGTCGTGGTGCGGAGCCAGGACGCGCAGGCAGGAGGGTGGGAGAAGAGCGCGGAGAGCGGCCCGCGGCACCAGATCTGCGTCAGCGACGGGCTCGCCGAGGACCTGCGGATCGTGGCCAAGACGGCCCGGGCCTCGACCTCCCCGGTCGCCGTGCTGGCGGCCGACGTGGTCGCGCACACCGAGGCGCTGTCGCTGCTGCTCGACCATCCCGCGCGCCCGACCGGCGCGATCGTCGCCAGCGGCGACCCGGCCCCGCTGCGGCCGCCCGTACGGACCGAGTGGGGCCGCGTCGTGTCGGCGGGCACGTCCTTCCACGAGGTCGAGTGGGCCAACGGCACCTTCCGCGGCGTCCTGCAGGTGGGGGAGTCCCACCTCGCCGGGCTGGCCGACATCGCCGAGGATTTGGCCGACCTGGCCCAGCGCCGTCATCTCGGGCGGGTCGGCGACGGTGAGGTGGCCGAGCTGCTGCTCACCGGCCTGGTGCGGGCCGGCGTCCAGGTGCACGCCGTCACCCTGGGCACCGTGCACTGCGGGCGGGCCGGCACCCGCCCGGCCGCCGAGCGCGCGGTGCGCGAGCTCGCCGACGTCGACGAGGCACAGGCCAGGCTCGACGCCGCAGTGAAGAGCGGCGACGGCTTCTTCACCACCCACTGCGTCAGCTCGTGGTCGCGTCACCTCATCCGTCCGGCCGCCCGCCTCGGTTTGACCCCGAACACGGTCACCGGCATCTCGGTCGGGTTCGCCGCCATCGCCGCGATCTGGTTCTCCGACGGCAACCGGGCGGGGCTCGTGGTCGGCGCCGTCGCGCTCTACCTGTCGTTCGTGCTCGACTGCCTGGACGGCCAGCTCGCCCGGTACACGCGCCGGTTCTCCCCGCTCGGGGGCTGGCTCGACGCGATCTGCGACCGGCTCAAGGAGTACCTGGTGTACGTGGGGCTGGCGGCCGGATACGTGACCGTGCCGGACAGGGCGTGGGAGATCTGGGGCCTGGCCGTGGCAGCGATGGTCCTGCAGACGGTCCGCCACATGGTCGACTTCTCCTACGCGGGAGCGGTGGCCGACCGGGCCAGGGCGGCGGGCCTGCGGGCGGCCGCCCCGCGTTCGATGGCCGTGCCGTGGGACGAGGCGCCCGCGGCGGCGGCCGCCAAGGGCACCGGTTCGGTGCTGGCGCTGTCGCGGCGGCTCGACGCGCTGAGCGGCGTGAGGGGCGTGGCGTACTGGGCGAAGAAGATGATCGTGCTGCCGATCGGAGAGCGGATGGCGCTGATCTCGGTCACGGCCGCGCTGTTCGACGCGCGGGTGACGTTCCTCGCGCTGCTGGGCTGGGGAGTGCCGGCGCTGGCCTACACGGCCGCCGGGCGGATGGCGAGGTCCCTCGCATGAGCGAGCGTAGCGAGCGAATCAATAAGCACAGCGTCTGGCGCATGCCTCTCCGAGCCGAAGGCGAGGAGGTGGCATGAGTCGCCGCCCCCGTGAGGCCGGAGGGAAGGGCCGCGGCGCGATCGCCGTGCACATGATCCCGGTGCCGCGCAGCGTCGTGGTGGCCTACCGGGACGACGGCCCGCTGTCGAAGGCGATGGGGCTGCTCGTCGCCGGGCAGCTCCCGCCGCTGCCGCCCGCGATCGCGGGGGCCTTCGTGACCGCCGTGCTGCTGGTGCTGGGCATCGCCGGGGCCGACGACTTCGCGGTCTTCGCTCCGGCGGTGGCCCTGCTGCTGGCCGGGGCGGGCAGCGCGCACCGGCACGACGGCCGGCTCGACTGGCTGGCGCCCCCGATCCTGCGGCTGACCGAATACGGCTTCATCGCCTCGGCCGGATTCGCCCGTTCCGTTCCGCCCGTGCTCGTCGTCGCGCTGCTCGGCGCGATGGCCTTTCATCACTACGACACCGTCTATCGGGTGCGCCAGCACGTGTATCCGCCGCCGTGGCTGGCCACGGCCGGGCTGGGCTGGGACGGCCGGATGCTCGTCGTCGCCCTCGGCGGCCTGCTCGACGTGATGACCGCCGTGTTCGCGCTGCTCGCGCTCTATCTCTGGGGCCTGTTCGGCTGGGAGAGCCTGACATGCTGGCTCGCCGCCCCCCGGACACCGGACGAGGCCGTGGAACCGGCGCCCCAGGATTGACGTCAGACCAACGGTGGATTACCCAAGCGGGGTGCCGAGCCAACTAACCTTTGGGGTTACTGTCTGACGCTCGACCTCAAGGAGTGCGGAAAATTGCTCGGAATGGTGCTGGCCGCCGGAGCCGGACGTCGCCTGCGGCCGTACACCGACACGCTGCCGAAGGCGCTGGTGCCGGTCGACGGTGAGACGACGATCCTCGACATCGCCCTGCGTAACCTGGCGGCCGTGGACCTCCGCGAGGTCGTGGTGATCGTCGGCTACCAGGCCCAGGCCGTCCGGGAGCGGCAGGCCGACCTGGAGCGGCGCCACGGGGTGAAGCTGACGCTCGTCCACAACGACAAGGCCGAGGAGTGGAACAACGCCTATTCGCTGTGGTGCGCCCGCGACTACTTCTCGCAGGGCGCGCTGCTGGTGAACGGCGACACCGTCCACCCCGTGTCGGTGGAGCGGACCCTGCTGGCCGCCGAGAACACCTCCGACATCCTGCTCGCCGTGGACGACGTGAAGTCGCTGGCGGACGAGGAGATGAAGGTCACGCTGGAGGACGGCCGGCTGAAGCGGATCACCAAGCTGATGGATCCCGCCGAGGCGTACGGCGAGTACATCGGCGCCACCCTGATCCGGCCGGGCGCCGCCGAGCGGCTGGCCGACGCGCTGAAGGCCACCTTCGAGCGCGACCCGCAGCTCTACTACGAGGACGGCTACCAGGAGATGGTCGAGCGCGGCGAGAAGATCGCCGTCGCTCCGATCGGCAAGGTCGAGTGGGTCGAGGTGGACAACCACGACGACCTCGCGAAGGCCCGTGAGATCGCGTGCCGTTACTGATTTCCGCGGTCTTCTGAGGAGTTCGCATGCCGATTCTGGCAAGGATGCTCCCCGCGCCTCTCACGATGGAGGTGCGGCGGGGCGCGATCGCGCAGCTCGGCACCCTGCTCGCCGACAGCAGGGTGGCCACCTCCGGCCGGGTCGCGGTCGCGGTCGGCGTCGGGCAGGGCGACCGCATCGCGGAGGTCATCGCGCCGTCGCTGGGTGAGGCCAAGGTGCTCCGGGTGGCGGACGGCACCGTGGACGCGGCCGTGTCCCTCGGCGCGGACCTGCGCAAGGGCAACTACGAGGCGGTGGTCGGCGTCGGCGGCGGCCGGACGATCGACGCCACCAAGTACGCCGCGTCGCTCGCCGGCATCCCCATGGTCGCCGTGGCCACCAACCTCTCGCACGACGGCATCTGCTCGCCGGTGGCCTCGCTCGTGTACGAGGGCGGCAAGGGCTCGTTCGGCGTGCCCATGCCGCTGGCGATCATGGTGGACCTCGAGTTCGTCCACGACGCCCCGCCCGCGCTCGTACGGTCCGGGATCGGCGACGTGCTCAGCAACCTGTCGGCTATCGAGGACTGGCAGCTCGGCAACAGCGAGCGGGGCGAGCCCATAGACGGGCTGGCGATCTCCATGTCGCGCACGGCCGCCGAGGCCGTGCTCGGCCGGCAGGACACGATCGAGTCGGACGCGTTCCTGACCGTGCTCGCCGAGGCGCTGATCCTGTCGGGGATGTCGATGGTCATCGCGGGGTCAAGCCGTCCGGCGAGTGGTGGCGACCATGAGATCCTTCATGCCGTGGATCAGCTTTTCCCCGGCACTTCCAATCACGGTGAGCTGGCCGGCATCGGCGCGGCGTTCTGCTACTTCCTCCGCGAGGACGCGCACCGGCTCGGCCAGGTGACCGGCTGCCTCAGGCGGCACGGCCTGCCCGTCGCGCCCGGCGACGTCGGCCTCACGACCGACCAGTTCACGGCCGCGGTGATGCTGGCCCCCAGCACCCGGCCCGGCCGCTACACCATCCTTGAGCACCTCAGGCTGTCGGAGCACGAGGTCCGGGGGAGAGTTGAGGACTATGTCCGCGCCGTCGGTCGCTGAGCTTCGCGCGGTCGCGCAGCCGCAGACCACCATGGACCGCCGCAGCGGCGAGCACTGGGCCGGCCTGCTGTACATGCGGCGGCTGTCCATCTATGCCACCTGGCTGCTGGCCAAGACCCCCATCTCGCCGAACCAGGTCACCGGCCTGATGATCGTGTGCGGGGTGGCGGCGGGCGCCGTGCTGGCCCTCCCGGGTTTCTGGGCGGCGCTGGGCGCGGCCCTGCTCATCCAGGTCTACCTGCTGCTCGACTGCTCCGACGGGGAGCTGGCCCGGTGGACCGGCCGCACCTCGATCACCGGGGTCTACCTCGACCGGGTCGGGCACTACTTCGCCGAGGCGGCGCTGCTGATCGGGCTGGGCTTCCGCGCCTCCGAGACGCTGCCCGACTGGTACACGGTCATGGGCGTGGCGGCGGCGCTCGGCGCGATCCTGATCAAGTCGGAGACCGACCTGGTCGACGTCGCCCGCGCCCGGTCGGGCCTGGTCGCGACCACCGAGGCGGCGGCGCAGCAGTTCACCTCGCCCCGGCTCGCGCTGGCCCGCAGGTTCGCCGCGGCGCTGCGGTTCCACCGGGTGATCCAGGCCGTCGAGCTGTCGCTGATCGTCGTGGTCGCGGCGGTGCTCGACAACTGGTTCTCCGCCACACGGATCCTCGTGGTCGCCTGCGTCGTCATCGCGGGAGTCCAGCTCCTGCTGCATCTGGTGAGCATCCTCGCGTCCCGGCGGCTGTCATGAGCGCGCCGGTCCCGGCGTGGCATGCCGATCGGTCGTACATTCGCGGTTGGGTAGGGGTTTGGTGGCAGTTCCGATACCCTTGTCCCACGGTAAACCAGGCAGATTCCGGATTGCCCGGCCATACAGACTCGGTGATCATGAAGTCGTGTGTAGTGCGCCCCATGTCGAGGCAGTGACGCGGTGAAAATCTCCTGTGTCATCCTCACCATGGGCAACAGGATCGCCGAGCTCGACCGTGCGGTGGAGTCCGCGCTCACCCAGACCGACGGCGACATCGAGGTGGTCATCGTCGGCAACGGCGCGGACGTGCCGCGGCTGACCGTCCAGCCGCTCCCCGGCTCCGCCGCCACGATCAAGACCGTACGGCTGGCGCACAACGCGGGCATCCCCGAGGGACGCAACCGCGGCGTGCAGGAGTGCTCGGGCGACATCGTCCTGTTCCTCGACGACGACGGCTGGTACGCCAACGCCAAGGTCGCCGCGCACGTCCGCGAGCGGTTCACGCACGAGCCCGACCTCGCGGTGATCAGCTTCCGGGTGATGGACCCCGAGGGCGGTTCGGTGCAGCGGCGGCACGTGCCCCGGCTGCGGGCCGGCGACCCCGAGCGGTCCTCCCCGGTGACGACCTTCCTCGGCGGCGCGTGCGCCATTCGCAAGTCGGCGTTCCTGCAGGTCGGCGGGTTGCCGGAGAAGTTCTTCTACGCCCACGAGGAGACCGACCTCGCCTGGCGGCTGCTGGGCGAGGGATACCGGATCGAGTACGACGCCGAGACGGTGATGTACCACCCGCTGGTGCTGCCGTCCCGGCACACGGACTTCTACCGGCTGAACGCCCGCAACCGGGTGTGGCTGGCCCGGCGCAACCTGCCGTGGCCGCTCGCGCTGCTCTACCTGCTGAACTGGGTCGTGCTCACGCTGGTGCGCGAGCGCTCGATGCCCGCGATCAAGGCCTGGTTCCGCGGCTTCTTCGAAGGGCTGCGCGAGCCGGCGGGCGAGCGCCGCCCGATGGCCTGGCGCACTGCCTGGCGCATGCTCCGCCTCGGGCGCCCGCCCATCGTCTAGGTGTGCCGGCCGCGGACGTCGCCGGCGGCTGGGGCGTAAGCTCCGCCTCGGCGCGGCCTTGGGCGCGATGCGTGAAGCGGCAGGCGGTCGACGCCCTGCGGGAACCATAGTTAACCCCAAACTGTAAGATTTCGGGCGTTTGTGCTGCCTGATCTTCAGGGGTGTGGGCTTGCCCGTTTTCCACCGCGAACGGCTCCGCGTCATCGTCGACTCTCCGGTCTTCCACCGTGCGGTCATCGCCGTCATCGCGCTGAACGGGATCGCGCTCGGGCTGGAGACGTCGAACGAGCTGGCCGACCGTCACGGCACGACCTTCCTCGTGATCGACCGGGTCATCCTCGCCGTTTTCGTCGTCGAGATCGTCCTGCGGATCGTCGTCCACGGCAAGGCGTTCTTCCGTGATCCGTGGAGCTGGTTCGACCTGGTCATCGTCGGCATGGCCCTCGTGCCGGCCTCGGAGTCGGTGTCGATCCTGAGGCTCTTCCGGTTCCTGCGCGTGCTGCGGCTGATCTCCGTGGTGCCGGGCATGCGGCGGGTGGTCTCGGCGCTGTTCGCCGCGCTTCCGGGGCTGGCCTCGGCCGTGGTCCTTCTGTTGCTGTCGCTCTACACGGCGTCCGTGATCGGCGAGCAGCTCTTCCACGAGGCGGCCCCGCAGTATTTCGGGGACCTCGGGCGGTCGCTGTTCACCATGTTCACGGTGCTCACGGTCGAGAACTGGCCGCAGGTGGCCGAGGACGTGATGGCGAAGGAGCCGCTGGCGTGGATCTTCTTCGCCACGTTCATCGTGATCACGGCGTTCTTCGTGCTCAACCTGCTCATCGGTGTGATCGTCTCCGCGATGGAGGCCGAGGTCAACGCCCAGCGGTGGAAGGAGGATCAGGAGCTGGAACTGGAGCAGCACATCGTGGTCATGAACGAGATCAGGGCGCTGAGCGAGAAGGTCGACCGGCTGGCGGCCGCCCTGCCGGCGTCCGCGGGCGACAGTCCCACGCAAGCAGGCGCCTCCCCGGAGAGGGACCGCTGCGCCTGCGGCCATGATCCGTCACACGGCGGTGAGGTACGACAGGCCGAGGCGGACGACCGGCACCGGGGCGGGTGAGGGCACCGGGAGCATGGCGTCACGCGCGCCCGGGCTCCTCGAAGGTCATCGCCACGTGCTCGGCGGTGGCGGTCATCAGTGCCCGCCGGGGCAGGCCGAGCTCGCTCAGCTCCTTGGCGATCGGATGGTTGCCGAGGCGGATGAGCGCGCCGCCCGGCCGCCAGCGGACGCCCCGGGCGCGGGCCGTCCAGGGGATGCGGCGGGTGACCCCGTCGAGGTGGGCGTAGGCGTCCGGCACGGAAAGGGTCTCGCCGAGCAGCGGCACGGGCGTCGCCGGAACGCCGGGCCTGAGCAGCAGATCGACGACCATCCGCCCGTCCTTGCGCAGCAGGCACCGCTTGTACGGCGAGCCGAGCCGCAGGTCGACGTCGGCGAGTTCCTTGGGGAAGCCCCAGATGGTCCTTCCGGCCTCCAACGTGAACGTCTGGTCGACCGGCAGCCAGTGGACGAAGGCGCCCGTGCCCGCCCCGCGCAGGTCCTTCAGCCCGGCCAGCGGCCCGCGACTCGGCGGGGGGCCCGCGTCGGCGGGCCGTACGAGGAAGGTCACCCCGAACTCGTTGTAGGAGCCCAGGTCGGCGTCGTGATAGTGGACGAACACCAGCGAGCACAGGGCCTTGCCCGGCAGGACCTCGGTGACGTCCATCCTGGAGTAGGCGAGGACCGCGCGGGCGGCGTCGGCCCGCACCAGGTAGGCGGCGAGGCACACCGAGGCGTCGCGCACCTCCACCGGCGTCTCGACCCCGCGCCCCTGGACGACATGGCTTGCCATGGTTCCAGTACAGCAAGACCGGCGGCCCGGCGACAGCCGTACGGCGGCAAGGTTGTCCCAGACCTGATTTTTCGGCGGATGTCGAAACCAGGGGCGGCCGTTCGTGTAGAGGGTGAACGGGCCCGCGTCCGGTGGGCCCCACGGAGGAGGTGGACGAGACGGTGAGGCACTACCTGCTCAGCATCCAGCAGCCCGACGGCGGGACGCCCCCGCCGGAGGTCCTGGAGCCGATCATGCGGGACCTCGCGGCCCTCAACGGAGAGCTGCGGGCCGCGGGCGCGTGGGTCTTCTCCGGAGGGCTGCACGATCCGGCCACGGCCACGGTCGTGCGGGCGCGCGACGGCGAGGAACTCGTCACCGACGGGCCGTACACCGAGGGCAAGGAGCACGTCGGCGGGCTGACCATCATCAAGGCGCCCGATCTCGACGCGGCGCTGGAGTGGGGCCGCAAGCTCGCCCGTGCGACCACGCTCCCGGTGGAGGTGCGCCCGTTCGCCGGGGTCGTGGAAGGCGATGACGACCTCGCGTAGTGCGGCGTCCCCGGACGTCGAGCGGGTGTTCCGCGAGGAGTACGGCCGCGCCGTCGCGGTCCTGGTCCGCCACTTCGGCGACATCGACGTCGCCGAGGAGGCGGTCCAGGACGCGTTCGCCGAGGCGGTGCGGCGCTGGCCCCGCGACGGGATGCCGCCCAGTCCGGCCGGCTGGATCATCACCACCGCCCGCAACCGGATGATCGACCGCCACCGGCGGGAGTCCCTGCGGGAGGACCGGCACGCGCGGGCGGTCCGGCTGCACGCCGCCGAGGACGAAGCGGACGCGGGGCCGGACGAGGAGGGGCCGGACGAGGAGGGGCCCGTGCACGACGACCGGCTCCGCCTGATCTTCACCTGCTGTCATCCGGCGCTCGCCCCCGCCGCCCGGGTCGCGCTGACGCTGCGCCTGCTGGGCGGCCTCACCACGGCCGAGATCGCACGGGCGTTCCTGGTTCCGGAGCCGACCATGGCCCAGCGGCTGGTCCGGGCCAAGGCCAAGATCCGCGACGCCGGCATCCCGTACCGCGTGCCACGCGAGGCCGATCTGCCGGAGCGGCTCAGGGCCGTGCTCGCCGTCGTGTACCTGATTTTCAACGAGGGGTACACGGCGAGCGCGGGCGACCGGCTGGTCCGCGAGGACCTGTGCGCGGAGGCCGTACGGCTCGGCCGCCTGCTGGCCGCGCTGATGCCCGGCGAGCCGGAGGTCATGGGGCTGCTCGCGCTCATGCTGCTCCTCCACGCGCGGCGTGGCGCCCGCACCACCCCGGACGGCGACCTCGTGCCGCTGCCCGATCAGGACCGCGGCCGGTGGGACCGCGCCCTCACCGCCGAGGGCCAGGACATCGTGCGGGCATGCCTGCGCCGCGGCCGGCCGGGGCCGTACCAGATCCAGGCGGCGATCAACGCCGTCCACGCCGACGCGCCGACGGCGGCCGCCACGGACTGGCGGCAGATCCTGAGCCTGTACGACCACCTGCTCGCCCTCGCCCCGAGCCCGGTGGCCGCACTGAACCGCGCGGTCGTGGTGGCCGAGGTCGACGGGCCGGACGCCGCGCTCGCGCTCCTGGACGCTCTCGACCTGAACGGCTATCACCTGTTCCACGCCGTCCGGGCCGACCTGCTGCGGCGGCTCGGCCGCGCCGAGGAGGCCGCGCGGGCGTACGAGGCGGCGATCGCCCGCACCCGGAACGCCTCCGAGCGGGCCTTCCTGGGCCGCCGCCTGCGTCAGGTCCGGGAGCCCTGAGCGGGGGTCAGGCCGGGACCGTACGGCCGGGGCTCAGGGCCGGCACCGTGTTCGCGGCCTGGGCCCACTGCTCCAGCAGGGCGACGAATTCGCCGGCCACGGCGGGCCAGTGATGGTGGTTCAGCGCCTCGACATAGCCCCGGGTGCCCATCGCGGCCCGTCGTTCGGCGTCCTCGCGCAGGCGGAGCACGGCCTGCACGACGGCGCCGGCCACCGCGCCGACGTCGCCGAACGGGACGATCGTCCCGCAGTCGACCCGCCCGACCAGCGACGCCGCCCTCGGCAGCGGGGTCGTGACGACGGGGATGCCGCGGGCCATGTACTCGACGATCTTCGTGGGCGTCGACTCGCGGTAGTTCGGCACGTCCTGCAACAGGGACAGCCCGGCAAGGGCGCCCTCGGCCATCCGCAGCGCGTGGTTGTTGGGGACGTACCCGAACCAGTCGAGCAGCCCCGCGCGCTGCGCGTCGCGCAGCATGGGACGCACCGCCGCGTCCGCCGGTCCGATCAGGTCCAGGCGGATGCCGTACGGCCGGAGCCGGTGGGCGATCTCCACCATCTCGGCAGCGCCGCGGGCGAGGGAGATGTGTCCCACGTAGACGACCCGGGAGTCCCCGGGCGGCACGGGCGGCGCCGGAGGCACGTACGTGTGGTTGGGCACCACGGGGTGCGGGCCGGGGAAGCGCTCACGGTAGGACTCCTCGGCGAGGATCAGATGGAGACGCCGCTCGGCACGGCCCTCGACCGCGCGGATCAGGGGCGGCAGGACGCTCCGCAGCGGCCCCGGCAGGTAGGCCTTCGCCCGCAGCGCGCCGATCGTGTCCTCGTGGACGTCCCAGACCGTGGGCGGCCGTCTGCGCGGCAGCGCGAGCAGCAGCTCGATGTCGTGCACGAGCAGCAGGTCGGCGTCCCGCACGGCCCTGCGCAGGGCGGAGGCGGCGGCCCGCAGCGCCTTGCCGCGGTGCAGGCCGACCGCCCTCGGCACGTCGACGGCCCGGATGCCCGGCCGCGGCGTCACGTTGCAGTGCGTGAAGGGCGCGACGAAGGTCACCTCGTGCCCGGCGTCGAGCAGCGCCCGGATCTGCCGGTGGGTGATCCGCGCGTCCTCCGGGTGATGGACTGTCGTGCCGACGCATACCCTCATACGGGGAGGCTGACCGTGCCGTCCGAAATGACCGGATGCGCCGGGTGAATGCCTCCCGAAATGAGGCTTAACTTCCGGTGCTCACCGGCTTCGCCGCCTGTCCGCTCGGCCGCCGGTACAGCCACGTCAGCCGGGGTTCGAGCAGCCACTTGAACGCCGTACGGGTCACCGGCAGGCACAGCACGATGGCCAGGGCGAAGCCCGACGCCGCGATGGCCGCCACCCCGAGCGGGCCGTACAGCCAGGGGAAGCTGACCCAGCCCATCTCCTTGGCGATCATCACCGGCACGCCGTGCAGCAGGTAGCAGTAGAGCGTGCGGGTGCCGAGGTCGGTGAACCACGTCTGGCGCCGGGGGATGAGCGACATCACGGCCGCCGACATGGCCAGCGCGGCCACCAGCAGGCCGGTGCGCAGCAGCATGCCCTTCCACCAGACCAGGTGGAGGTCCTTGTAGCTGTCCTTGTAGTAGATCGGGCCGAGCTTCACCGAGTAGTTCTTCACCAGGAAGATCGCCACACCCGCGGCGCCCAGCAGCACGACCACCGACAGCATCATCACCCAGCGCTGCTTGAGGAAGTCGAAGACCTCCGGCTTGAGCACGAGGCCGAGGACGAAGAACGGAAGCAGCCCGAAGAACCGGTCCATGCTGAAGTCGCCGGACAACTGGGAGAACCCGGCGAAGAGATAGACGGCCACCGAGATGACGAACGGGTATTTCATCCGCTTCCACACGGGTGTGGAAAGCCGCCAGAACAGCAGTGCGAGCAGATACCAGTTCAACCACGCCGGATCCATGATCGTGAGGCTGAACTTGTGCCCGAAGGCGGTGCGCAGGAGGGCGTAGCCCACCTCGACGATCACGTACGGCACCAGGAACGTGTCGACCAGCTTGTTGGTCTTCGCGTTCGAGTTCCAGAAGTTCCTGGACAGGTAACCGCTGATGATGACGAACAGCGGCATGTGGAAGACGTAGATGAACAGGTACGTCGCCCGTGCGGAGTCGGCCGCGAGCGTCGGGACCAGTGCGTGCCCGATCGGCACCAGGGCGATGCCGACGAACTTCACGTTGTCCAGGTAGGGGTCGCGCGGCTTCTTGGCCCGGGGCGCGGGCTCCTGCTCGGGCTCGTTCTCCGGGCCGTCATCGCGTCCCCCACCGCGGGCGAAGGCGTCGTCCGGACGGAGGGGCACCTCGGCCCAGGCGGGCAGCGGGGCGCGCAGCGGCCCGCCGAGCGGGCCGGTCTGGCGGGGGTCGCCCAGGTCGCCGGCGTCGTCCTGGGAGGAGCGCCGCCAGGGGTCGAACCGGGCGGGGTCGGCCTCCTGCCCGGGCCATGCGGGAGCGGGCGCCTCCGGCGCGGACGCGGGGCCGAAGGCCGCGTTCGGAGCGGCCCCGGGGAAGGCGTCCGGGAAGTCCCGCCCGCCGCGCCGGCCGCGGGTGGTCTCGGGGAACGGCGGTGCGGCGCCGAAGGGGTCGTCCGGCGGGAAGGCCGGGCCCACGCCGGACGGGGGAGTGTCGAGGAAGGGGTTGGCCGTCCCGCCCGCGGCGGCGGCAGGCTGCTGCGGGAATCCCGGGGGCTCGGGGAAGCCCGGAGGCTCGGGGAACGACGGCGCGGCGCCGAAGGCCGGCGTCGGGAAGGCCGGGGAGTCGCCGAAGGGCGGCGTCGGG